>JBOGXG010000019.1:0-7860 GCA_050694195.1 Actinomycetota bacterium
GTGTTGGGCATCGTGCAGATGGCGGTGAAACCTCCCGCGGCGGCGGCCGCCGACGCGGATGCGATCGTCTCTTCGTCCTCGCGACCGGGCTCCCTCACGTGCGCGTGAAGATCGACGAGGCCGGGTCCCACGACCATCCCCGACGCATCGACGATCTCTGCATCGCCCGGCTCGAGCGCCCGGCCGATCGACTCGACGACGCCGTTGCGTACGAGCACGTCCGCCTCCTCGTCCCGCCCGGAGGCCGGGTCCACGAGACGCCCCCCGGTGATGAGGTAGCCGGCCATCAGGCGACCTCCTTGCCGGCTTCGGGACCGCCGAGCATCAGGTAGAGGAGACTCATCCGCACCGCCAATCCGTTCGACACCTGATCGAGGATTATCGACCGAGGAAGCTCGGAGACATCCGCGGCTATCTCCACCCCCCGGTTCATCGGGCCGGGATGCATGATCAGCGCGTCGGGGCGCATCTTGGCGACCCGCCTGGCGTCGAGCCCCCAGATCGCCGCGTACTCGCGCAGGCTGGGGAACAACTGCTCGGTCTGGCGCTCCTTCTGGACGCGGAGGAGGTAGCAGACGTCGACCTCCTCGAGGACCGGGTCGAGTTCGTGCGCCACCGTCGCTCCCCACGCCTCCGCCTGCGGCGGGATCAGGGTCGGCGGCCCGACCAGGGTCACGCTCGCGCCCATCGTGATGAGGCCTTTCACGTTCGAACGGGCCACACGCGAGTGCACGATGTCGCCGACGATCGCCACCCTCAGCTGCTCGAAGTCTTTGAAGCGCTCCCTGATGGAGTAGAGGTCGAGCAGCGCCTGCGTCGGATGCTCGTGCGAGCCGTCCCCCGCGTTGAGGACACTGGCCTTCACCCATCTCGACAACTGATGCGGCGCGCCAGAGGAGCCGTGGCGCACGATGATCGCATCGACGCCCATCGCTTCGAGCGTCCATGCCGTGTCTTTGAACGACTCGCCCTTGGCGACCGACGACTTCGAGTCGGCCGAGAAGTTGATGACGTCGGCGGACAGTCGCTTCGCCGCCAGCTCGAAGGAGATGCGCGTGCGCGTCGATGGTTCGTAGAACAGGTTGCAGACCGTACGACCCCTCAGCGTCGGGAGCTTCTTTATGGGCCTGTCGGTCACCTGACGGAGAGACTCCGCGGTATCGAGGATCCTCGTGATGTCGTCGGCCGTGAGCTGATCCATCGACAGCAGATGCTTGATCACGAGAAACCCCCTATCAGCACGGCGTCCTCGCCGTCGATCTCGTCCAGATGCACCTTCACGATCTCGTCGGCCGCGGTGGGCAGGTTCTTGCCGACGTGGTCGGCGCGGATCGGGAGCTCGCGATGACCTCGATCCACGAGGACCGCCAATCGGATCGCCCGCGGGCGTCCGAGGTCCAGTACCGCGTCGAAGGCGGCTCGGATCGTGCGCCCCGTATAGAGAACGTCGTCGACGAGCACCACGACGCGGCCGTCTATGTCCGCCGGCACCGTCGTGGCCTCGAGGCTTCGAGGACTCTTCAGGGCGACGTCGTCGCGATAGAGAGTGATGTCCAACGCCCCCGAGGGAAGGTCGACGCCTTCGAACTCGGCGATGAGACGCGCCACACGATCGGCGAGGGGCGCTCCGCGGGTGCGGATGCCGACGATGACGAGGTCGTCGGTCCCCTTGTTGCGCTCGACGATCTCGTGGGCGATGCGGGTGAGGGCCCGGCGCACCTCGTCCGGCTCCATGACACGGGCCTTCAGCTGGAACCCGTCGTCCGGCAGCGGGCGCCGGCGGGTGAAGCTCTGCGCGTCAGACAAAGAAAACGCCTCCCCTGTCTGGGGAAGCGCACCTGCGATCCGACCTCGGGTGTGACAAAGTGACCCGCTCCTTTCCGACCTCACAGGGCCGAGTTAAAGGCGTTCCCGGGACTCTACACCAGCCGCCGCCGGCGCTGCCGGAAGGTTGGGCCGGGCACCTTCTTGTCACATCTAGCCACCCACCAGGTGGCCAAACGCGACAAGAACGAACCTCCGCCATTGAGACGGCTTACCGCCGCCGCGGCGCGTCGCTCGCACCCACCCTTATTACTTAGGGTATGGGTACGCCGGGTTCTGATCCGATCCAGGCACCCTACAGGTGGCTAGATCGGAAAAGAATGACGCTGCGGACTCCGTTAGAGCTCTTGTTCGGCGATCTTTCCTAGGAGGCCGTTCACGAACCGGCCCGAGTCCTCCGTCGACAGCGACTTCGCCAACTCGACGGCCTCGTTGATCGCGACCGCCACGGGGATGTCGTCGCCCCATAGGAGTTCGAAGAGGGCCATGCGGAGGAGGCTCCGGTCGATCACCGGCATCCTTTCGATCGCCCAGCGATCGGCGTACCTGACGATGAGAACGTCGAGGTCGGCGTGGTGCTCCTGCACCCCCGCGACGAGGTGCCGCGCGTAGTCGAGGACCTCGACCCCCGGCTGTTCCTCGCCGGAGGCCTCGCCTCCGTCGTTCGACCATCCCATCTTCTGTCGCTCTGAGAAGGCCTCCAACGGCAGCATGTCGCGGATCTCGGCCTCGTACAGGGTATCGAGCGCGTAGCGCCGCGCTCTGCGCCTCGATGTGGTCATCGACGATAACGAGGCGACGCCATCCTCACGCGCGCGACATGTACTCGCCGGTGCGAGTGTCGACCTTGATCCGGTGACCCGTCTCGAGGAAGAGAGGGACCTGTACCGTCGCTCCCGTCTCCACCGTCGCTGGCTTGAGCGCGCCGGATACCCTGTCGCCCTTCATACCGGGCTCCGTTTCGCTGATCTCTAGTTCGATCGTGATCGGCATCTCCGCCCCCACCGGTGTCCCTTCGTAGACCGGGACCATGCACACCGTCCCGTCTTTGAGGAACTTCCGCGACTCACCGAGCAGTTCGGGATCGATGTGGTTCTGCTCGTAAGTCTCCTGGTCCATGAAAACCAGGCCGGCGTCGTCCTCGTAGAGGAACTGCATCTCGCGCTTGTCGAGCACGGCGAGGTTCACTTTCTCGTCCGCCCGGAAGGTCCGGTCGGTAACGGCACCGGTCTTCACGTTCTTCAGCTTCGTCTTGACGAATGCCTGACCCTTCCCCGGTTTCACGTGCTGGTAGTAGGTGATGTTGAAGAGGGTGCCGTCGATATCGAGCGTCTGGCCCGGCCGCATGTCGTTGGTCGAGATCATGATTCTCCTTCTACAGTTCGATCAAAGCGTCTTTCGGCGCGGAGCCGAGTACCTCGCACCCGTCTTCGGTCACGAGGACGCAGTCCTCGATCCGCACGCCGCCCCAGCCGGGCAGGTACACACCGGGTTCTACCGTAACGACATCCCCTTCGAGGAGGGTGTCTTCGGAGATGCGGTGGAGCCGCGGCGACTCGTGGATGTCGAGTCCGACCCCGTGCCCGAGCCCGTGGCCGAAGTCGTCGCCATGCCCGGCATCCTCGATCACCTTTCGCGCCGCGGCATCGACAGACACTCCGTCGGCTCCAGCCTCGAGCGCGGCTATGCCCGCGACCTGCGCCTCGAGAACCAGGTCGTAGAGCTCGCGTTGCCGATCGCTCGCAGGCCCGAGCACGACGGTACGCGTGAGGTCCGAGCAATAGCCGTCCTTCCGCGAGCCGAAGTCGAGCAGCACGAGGTCGCCCTTCTCGAACTGACGGTGGCTCGGTGTGTGATGGATGTGCGCAGACAACTCCCCCGACCCCACGATCGGGTCGAAGGAGATCTCGTCGGCACCATGCTGCCGGATCCAGATCTCTAGCTCCAGTGCAACATCACGTTCCGACTGACCGGGCGCGAGTTTCGTCAATAACCAGGAGAACGCCGCGTCCCCGATCTCTACCGCTTGACGGAGATGAGCGACTTCGTCCGCGTCCTTCACCCTCCGCAACGCCTCCACGAGGTTCTTCATCGGGATCAACTCGACGTCGTCGACGCGCTTGTCGAGGTCGTCGCGGTCGGCGAGTGTCATCGTCTCCGCCTCGATGCCGAGCCGCTTGATCCCGCCGGAGTTGAGCCGCGGATTGAGAACGTCGACGAGACGCGCTCCATAGATGTCGATCTCGGCTCCCTGGACGAGATCGGCCGCCCGCGCCGCGTAGCGCCCATCCGAGAAGAAATAAGCCTCCGACTCGGTCACGAGTACCTGCCCGTTGGAACCCGAGAATCCCGTCAGGTAACGCACGTTCGTGAGATCCGTCACGAGGAGGGCGTCGATCTCCAGCGCATCGACCTTCTGCCGGAGCTTTGTGATCCTTCCCTCGTGATCCATCATTCCTCCAAGAGATCCGCCAAGGCATGAAGGGCAAGGACGTACGATCCCGGGCCGAACCCCGCGATGATGCCGTGCGCGGCCTCGGCCGTGACGGACTCACGTCTCCATGGCTCGCGCGCGTGGATGTTCGACAGGTGCACCTCGACGACTGGGTAGGGAACCGCCCGTAGCGCGTCGGCGACCGCTCTGCTCGTGTGCGAGTAGGCGGCCGGGTTCACGATGGCGCCACCCACGTTCCCGATCCCCTCGTGGAGGAGCTCGATGATCCCTCCCTCGCGGGACGTCTGATGGATCTCCACCTCGATGCCGAGGTTCTCGGCTTCCTTTGTGATGGCTTCGTTCACATCGTCGAGCGTCGACGTTCCGTAGACCGACAACTCGCGAGTTCCGAGCAGGTTGAGGTTCGGCCCGTGCACGACCAAGATCTTCAAGGAGCCATCCTTCCAAGAGCGCGCGCCACGACGTCCCGATCAACCTTTACGCCAGTCTCTACCCTTCCGATCTCCTTTAGAAGAACGAATCGGGTCCCCTCGCGATACTTCTTATCTCTCATCCATGCCGTTTCGAGGTCCCCGATGTCCATGGGCGCCGAGACGGGCAACCCGACGGCCTCGAGAGAGCGCCGGTGGAGCGCGACGGCGGCATCATCGATGCGTTCGAGTTCCCTAGCGAGATGAGCGGCGGCCATAATACCGAGCGCCACCGCCTCCCCATGGCGGAGACCCGAGTATCCGGCCGCCTGTTCGAGGGCGTGTGCAAAGGTATGGCCGTAGTTGAGAACAGCACGCCGACCCTGCTCGGTTTCGTCCTCCGCGACGATCGCCGCCTTCGTCCGAACCGAACGAACCACGATCTCCTCGAGGACCGCGGGGTCGCGCCGGAGGATGTCGTCGTTCCGCACGAGCACGAGATCCAGGAGCTCGGGATCGTGGATCAGCCCGTACTTGATGACCTCCGCCATACCGCTTCGGAGCTCCTCGTCGGGCAACGAATCCAGGACGGCGACGTCGCAGATCACCTGTACCGGCTGGTGGATCGTCCCGACGAGGTTCTTCCCCTCCGGGAGGTTCACTCCGGTCTTCCCTCCTACCGCGGCGTCGACCTGAGCCAGGAGCGACGTCGCGACGTGGAGCATCGCGGTCCCCCGCGCGTAGGTCGAGGCGCAGAAGCCCGCGAGGTCGCCGACGACGCCGCCACCGACCGACACGACGAGGTCGTCGCGATGTGCGGGACCCTCGGCCATGCGTCGGAGGAGATCCTCCGCGACCGCCAGGCTCTTCGACAGTTCCCCCTCCGGTACCTCGAGTAGGGCCGCGGCGAGGCCCGCGCCGTCGAGAGATCTCGCGACCTGATCCGAGTACGTAGCGAGGGTGGGATGCGATATCACGAACGCCTTCTCCGCATGGGCAAGACGAGGCATCAGATCGCCGACATGAGGGAGCAGACCGCGTCCGACCAGAACCTCGTACGACCGGGTGCCGAGCGGGACGGTTATCCGAGTGGGTTCGATCGCGGAAGGATCGCGCGGGAAGAGTTGATCGGCGACCTCCTTCGCCACCACCTCCGGCGAACGGCCATCGGTCACAACGGTGATGTCTGCGGCCGCCTCGTACTGCGGTAGACGCTCCTCGTACAGCGCGCGAGGATCCCCGGTCGCCAATTTCGGACGCTCCCGATCACCTCCGACCCGTTCGCGGAGGGCCTCGAACGAGGTCTTGAGATAGACCACGCGCGCGTCCCGAAGGGTGCCGGCGGTTATCGGATCCGATAATGCACCTCCCCCCAGCGCAACAACCGCGTCCCGGCCCCCCAGCACCTCCGCCGCGATGTCACGCTCCAGGGCGCGGAACGCCTGCTCGCCGTCGCGTTCGAAGATCGAGCGGATGCTCCGGCCCGTACGTTTCTCGATCAGCGCGTCGATATCGGCGAAAGGGAGTCCGATCGAGCCCGCCAGGATCCGGCCGACCGTGCTCTTTCCGGAGCCCATGAAGCCGACAAGCACGATCACCGTCCGGAGCGCTCCCCGATGCGCGCCGAATAACGATCGAACGAGCCTCGTAGGTCGCCGAGCGTGTCGCCGCCGAACATCTCGAGGATCGCGTCGGCCAGAACGAGGGCAACGACCGCCTCGCACACGACTCCTGCGGCGGGAACCGCGCATACGTCGGTGCGCTCCTGGAATGCTTCGGCCGGCTCGAGGGTCGCCATGTCTACCGTCCTCAAACGCTTCTTCAACGTCGAGAGAGGCTTCATCGCAGCCCGCACCCTGAGCGATCCGCCGATCGTCATGCCGCCCTCCGTGCCCCCGGCGCGCCCGGTGACGCGCTCGGTCACGGACTGGATCTCATCGTGAGCTTCCGAACCCCGTCGTTCCGCAAGAGCGAAGCCGTCCCCGAACTCGACGCCCTTGATCGCGGGAACGGCCATCAACGCGCCCCCCAACCTGCCGTCGAGCTTCCGGTCCCAATGAACGTGGGAGCCGAGGCCCGGCGGAAGACCGAAGGCGATGATCTCGATCACGCCTCCGAGGGAGTCCCCCTCAGCTCCGGCGCGGTCGATCTCCTCCACCATCGCGGCGGAGGCGGACCCATCGAAGCAGCGCACCGGTGAGGCATCGATCGCGTCGAGGTCTCCGGGCCCCGGTCGCGGGGCAGCGGCGCCGACGGCCGCGGCACCGATCCTGACGACGTGTGAGATGACCGAGATCCCGAGTTGCTGCAGCAGCGCCTTCGCCAGGGCCGCGATCGCCACGCGCGCCGCGGTCTCCCTGGCGCTCGCTCGTTCGAGAACGTTGCGGGCGTCGTCGAACTCGTACTTCAGCATCCCGGGAAGATCCGCGTGTCCGGGCCGCGGACGGGTCAACTCGCGACCCGAAACCGCACCCTCGACCGGCATCACGTGCGACCACTTGGCCCACTCCGAGTTCGCGATGACAACCCCGATCGGGGAACCGAGCGTTAACCCGCCGCGAACTCCGGAGACGATATCGAGCGCATCCCTTTCGATCTTCATGCGGGGGCCGCGGCCGTAGCCGTGCCGGCGTCGCGCGAGCTCGTCCTCGATCGCCTTGACGGACACGGGCAGCCCGGCCGGCATGCCTTCGAGGATCGCCACGAGGGCCTTCCCGTGCGATTCACCGGCGGTGAGGTACTGAAGTCGCCCCATCCGTCAATCCTCCCACCTAGTGGATGAGGGCGGTGGGAACGTCTACTTGAGGATGTCGTCGCCCTCGCAGAGGGTGAACTGATCGTCGCCGAAGAGCATCGAGGCGCAGTCGCCGGAGATCGAAAGGAGTTTGAAGTTCTCGGCGAAGATCTCCTCCTCGGCGACGGTGTAGGTAGCGCCGTCCACCTGGACCTCGGCGGTTCGCCCGTCACCGGGCTCGGATACATCGACGAGTTTCACGATCTTCCCCTCGACCGCGGGCGCGTCCCCCGACGCCCCGCCCTCGGATCCGGAACCGGCCTGATCGCCGACGAGGGGATCGAAAGGATCGCGCGGAGCGAATACCTCGAGGGTCTCTATCGGCGCGCGCCCCTGATGTTCCGTCGTGGTGACTTCGAGATCCTGCGGAGTCGACC
>JBOGXG010000020.1:0-4618 GCA_050694195.1 Actinomycetota bacterium
ACCGTAGGTAGGCCCCTCACCGGCGCCTCTCATCTCGCATCCGGGCTCTGTCATCGCGACCCGCCGGACGACTACATGCCACATCTAGCCGTCACCGAGATCGCCGGTTGTGACGAGAAGGACACGACGTGCCCGATATAGGGTGGCCGACGTGGACCTGTCCGATCTGTCGGAGAAGCTGCGCGTCCAACTCGATGCAAAGACGGCAGCGCGCGAGCGAGGTCTCGCGGATAGCCGGAGTGCTATCCGCGCCTGCGGCAACGCGATCCGCGCGATGCACAGGCTGGAGTTCGAACCGGCCAAGGCGTTACTGGATGACGCGCAACGACACGTGGACGGTGCTCGCACGGCGCTCCAGGCTTACCCGGACATGCTTCACGCGGGTTTCGTACACGATGCCGAGAAGGAGCTTGCGGAGGCCCGCATCACCCATGCGCTGGTAACGCAGAACGGTTTCCCTCATCCCGAAGAGATAGGCGTACCTGCGACCGCGTACTTGAAGGGTATGGCGGAGGCCGTCGGCGAGATGAGGCGTCACATCCTCGACCTCATGCGCAACGGCGAACTCGAGCGGTGCGAGGAAGTCCTCGCCTCCGTCGACGAGATCTACACGGTGCTCGTATCGATGGATTACCCCGACGGGATCACGATGGGCCTCCGCCGGCTGACGGACGTGGCTCGATCGATCATCGAGCGGACGCGGGGCGACTACACGACTTCAAAGATCCAGTCCGACCTCCGCCGGGCCCTCGACGAGCATTCGGGAACCCTCGAGCAGCGCGGCTAGGATGAGCTGTCGTCGGGCCTGTAGCTCAGTTGGTAGAGCGCACCCCTCGCACGGGTGAGGTCAGGAGTTCGATTCTCCTCAGGTCCACAACGTTTCCGCTGGTCAGCCAACCTCTCTCGGGGATCTCCTTGCTACTACCTTCCGTCGGAGTCAGCGGAGAGTCAGCATCACGTTCACTTAGGGCGCTAGATCGCCGCGCTTCGAGAGCGTCCACAAGAGCCTCTTCTCGATCGGGGAAAAGGTGCCCGTACGTCTCGAAGGTCGTGCGGATGTCATCGTGCCCCATCCGCCGCTTCACCTGTAGGGGATCGGCCCCGTCGGAGATCATGAAGGCTGCGGCTGTGTGGCGCAGTTCGTGGATCGTGAAACGGCCCAATCCCGCTTGGAGGACCGCGGGTGTCCACACTCTGTCTCTGAAGTTGTCATAGAGAAGGAAGCTGCCCTCGGGAGCGGGGAACACCCAAGTGTCGTTCCCATGGTTCGCCACGTGAGCCCCGAGCATGTCCCTAAGGAACGGGGGAATCTTGAGAGTCCGCCTGGCGCCCTTCGTCTTCGGGTACTCCTCGGGCCACGACCGTCCGTTGGAACGCTTGATGGTCGTCACAACGCGGAGGCGGGCTGGTTGGACCATGAGGTCGAGGTACCGGCGTCTAAGCCCCGACAGCTCTTGCCATCGCAACCCAACATAGGCACCTAAGTAGATGAGGGCTCTATACCGCGGGTCCACGGCTGTCGCGAGGTGTTCTACTTCACCGGCGGTGAGGTACCGCTGTTCATCGCGGTGTACGGGCGGAAGCTCTACGCCGGTGCAGGGCGACTTCGTGATGACGCCCCTCTCTACCGCCCGATTCAGGATGCTCGAGAGCAGGTTGAAGTGACCCCTGACTGTCTCCGGCTTCAACCCCAGGCCCGAACCATCCACGTTCTCAGCGAGGGTGCCCACCCACCTTTCGACGTGCTCGTGCTTGATCATTCGGACCTGCATCGGTCCGAAGGTCGGTAGAAGATGGATGCGCAGGCTGGACTCGTACTTATCCCTCGTTCTCCGTGACAAACCCCTCTTCTCGTCAAGGAACGAGTCCGCCCAGCCGGCGAACCGAACCCGACCAGCATCCGGATCGGGGAGGTCGCCACGTTGCCTCTTCAGTCTGACATCGGCCTTGAAGTTGCGTGCATCGACGATCCGGCCGAAGTTCTTGGCGCGCTGTTTGCCAGCTGCATCGCGGTAGTGCACCTGATAGCTACCGGATGACGTCTTCCAGATCCCCGGCTCCATCTTCTTCTTCGGCACAGGCGCCGCCTTCTTCGTTCGCTCGGAGGCGCTCATAGCGCTTCGCTCTCTACCGTACCTTCGAGCACCATGAGGTCGACAGCGTTCTGCGGGATCCGAACCAGGCGTCCTAGCTTCACGTACTGGATGCGTCTCCTGTAGATCAGGTGCCGGATGTATCTCTCGGTGACGGCGAGCTCTTCTGCTGCTTGTGCGATGGTCAACAGACGCGGTGACACTTCGATGCTCCGTTCTACGACCCCAAGTTGTACAGGTCGAGACGAATGCACGGATGTAATCCGGCGGGCCACCCGCATCACGCCCGGGGAAGGGGCGCTTCGGGACTTACGGCAGTCATGTGTCACCTGTGAGCTGAGATGTACGGCTCTGTAGATGAGGGTAGGCCGCTATCCCCCTCTTGTCGCTCTACGGATCGGAAAACTTTCGCGAACTGTAGGTCGGCGAGTCTGGGGAACTCCTCTCCGCCGGCAGTCTCCCAAGGCTGATACCTGGAGTTGTCTCCCAACAAGATGTTGTGGCGCTCCGCTGGGTTGCAGGAAATGACTTCCCTCGTGAAGGGAAAGCTGCAGGTCAGGGGCCTCAAGACCAGTGCAAGCCGATAACACCTCTTATGACAACCGAAATAATCGAGTTGCAAAACCGAGCTGCAGGGCCAGACCCGAAGTGGCCTTATCGCTGGCCGGGAACTGTTGACGACGCGAGGACCATTCAGACAACCGTCGCTGTCTTCACCCGGCGTCGTGAACGTCACATCGGGAAACTGCCTCCGATACGTATCGACATGCCCTTGACATGGGACTCATGTCCCTCGAGCGCGCCGGAGTGTGTCGAAACTGCTCGCGATACGTATGCCTATGGGGGCGACAGACGGCCCAGCTCTGCTCCATCCTGATCCTACGTAGATCCAGCAGAGAGGGAGGAGGTGAAAGGAGATGAGCAGGGCAAACCGGAAGAAGCGAACCCGACCGGCCCGATCGCCTCGTGCTGCACGGGGTCCATCCGAAGCGCTCGGGATTCGTGGCCTGTCGCCGTACGCGCACTCGCCACTATGGCATCGAACAGGTCGAGCCAGACGCGAAAGTCGGACCACTAAGAAAGCCCCCCAGACCCGGAGTTGAACCGCCCCGGGTTTCATAGAGACTCGGTTCCTTGAGTCCCGGCCTCCTCGGCCAGTTCTCTCTGACTGTAGAAGAGCAGCTCTGCTTCTGCTGGCGGGATCATTCCGATCGGTTCTAAGAGGCGACGGTTGTTCCACCAGTCGACCCATTCGAGCGTCCCGAACTCGACGTCGTCGAGCCCAGCCCACGGTCCTTTGTTGTAGATCAGTTCCGTCTTGTAGAGACCGATGACCGACTCCGCCAGCGCGTTGTCATACGAATCTCCCTTGCTGCCGACACTCTGCACGCCGCCGGTTTCCGCGAGGCGTTCGGTGTAACGAATCGATAGATATTGCGACCCGCGATCCGAATGATGGATCAGCTCGTCGAGGCCCTCGTCCTTGCGCGCCCAGATCGCTTGCTCGAGCGCGTCGAGGCACAGATCTGTGCGGATGTTGCGCGCCGCCTGCCAGCCGACGATCATGCGGGCGAAGCAGTCGATCACGAATGCGACGTAGACGACGCCCGAGTGTGTCTTCACATGTGTGATGTCACAGAGCCACAGGCGGTTCGGTTCGGGCGCGTTGAAGACCCTGTTGACGAGGTCGGCGGGACGCTCGGATCCATCGGCTGCCGGGATCGTGGTGAAGACCTTGCGACCCCTACGAGCGCCCTGGATGCCCATGTGGCGCATGAGGCGCTCGACGGTGCACTTGGCGACTTCGATCTCGTCGCGGTTCAACTGCTTGTAGACCTTGCGCGCACCGTAGACCTTGAAGTTCGCCTTCCACACACGCTCGATCTCGACCTTGAGATATTCGTCCCGAAGCGCTCTATCCGACGGCGGTCGCGTCTTGAAACCGTGATAGGTGCTGGGAGCGATCGGCAGCACTCTGCAGATCGGCTCGACCCCCCAGCGGTGTCGGTTGTCGTCGATGAAGGTGACCATCACTTGTGTCGGCGGTCGAGCTCCGCCCCGAAGAAAGCCGAAGCGGCTTTCAGGATCTCGTTGGCGCGGCGCAGCTCCTTGACCTCTTTCTCGAGATGGCGGAGGCGGTCGCGTTCCTCGGTCGACAGACCGGGCCGGCGGCCACCGTCACGCTCCGCCTGGCGCACCCACTTGCGGAGTGTCTCTGCGGTCATGCCGGTCTTGCCGGCGATCGATGTGATCGCGGCCCACTGCGATGGATAGTCCTGCTCGTTCTCGAACACGAGTCGCACGGCGCGCTCGCGTACCTCTTTGGGATACCTCCGGGACGTTGACATGGCTCCACCCTCTCAAACACTGGAGCCTCCAAGATTCCCGGGGCGGTTCACTACTGGGACGCCGGGACGCTTCTGTCCCAGCTGTCCGCGGGGATCGCCAGCGCCGGGATCACTCCGCAACTCCGATCGCTCTTCCCGGACGCCGCGGTGCGCCAACTCGTCGGTGCGGACGGTGTG
>JBOGXG010000021.1:0-2528 GCA_050694195.1 Actinomycetota bacterium
GTGCTGGGGACCGACGCGCTCGCGACGGCGCTGGAGATGCTGCCGATTGCGAAGGCGGTGCGTCCCGAACCGAGTGACCCGCCGTGGCTTATCCAGAAGACCGAGCTGGTGGTGTCGAGCTCGGGCGGCGCATGCAGTTGCGCGGCGGCCAGGACCCGGTCCGCGATCCCGAACGCGATCCCGTAGACCAGGTACCGCTCCCAGATCTCTATCGAGCCCGGAGTCGCCTCCGGGATGCCCGCGAAGTCGTTGAGGAACCTCCGGAACGAGGCCCACCGCGAGGCCTCCTCGGCGGCCTCCTGCGTTCGTTTCTCTATCCCCTTACGCACGAGAACGAAGCCCAACAGGACGATCGCGTTGACCACCGCGATCCCGACGACGGATCCCCACGCGATCGTCTCCCACGGGAACGGATCCAGTTCGTCGTAGGTCGTGGCGAGTCCGACGATCCCGCCGGCCACTCCGGCCCAGGCGACGAGCATGGCGATGATCGCGGGTTTGAGTCCCTCGTTGATCCACCACCGGCGCTCCCGCACGGCGTTACCGACCTTCTTGCGGAAGTCAGAGAACGTGCCGGCGTAGTACTCCTGGTCCTCGGCGATCTCCTTTTCGAGATCGCTAAGGAGCAATCGTTCTTTCCCGTCCATCGCATGGGTCAGCGCGTCGCGGACCTCTTTCTCGAAAGGCGTGAGGCGTTCTTCGGGTTTGTCCAACATGCGGACGGAGAGGTCGCTGAGCTCCTCCTGTTTGAGACCGGCCCATGTCTTACGGACCGTCGTTGTCGAAAACGCCTCTATATGCCCTCTTCTGATGAGGTCGAACAGCGTGGCGGTGAAGGCATCCCCCGAAGCCTTCGAGTAACCGGAGTCGAGCAGCGCCGTCACCATCGCCGGCGGTACGTCTCCCGGAGGTTCGTGTATGTGTTCGGGGACCGGAGGCACCGTGGGCTCGCGCCCGTGTCTGCGCCAGATGAAGAACGACACGATCCCGGCAGGGATGAGCGCGAGGAGGATCGCGAGGGGGATCAACCACGGAAGGCCTTGCCTGACGAACCGCATCCGGCTCCTGTCGCGCTCCGCGGCGGCGATATCGGCCCCCTCCTTCTCGAGGATGCCGGGCAGACCCAAGCCGTCGCGCACACGGGCATCGGCGGGAGCGGGATCGATCCGGTCGACGGGAAACACGGTCCTCATCTCGACCCACCTCCCCGGCGCGATGTTCGCGGCCGTGAGGGTGGCGCCCGAGCCGTCCTCCTTCAACTCGGTGAAACCGTCAACGGTCGCGGGGTGGCCCCAGACGAAGACGTCCTCCTTCGTCCCGTCCCCCGGGATCGTGATGTCCGCGCGCAGCCGGCTCAGCTCCACGCCCCACTCATCGCCCCATACCTGCAGGTTCACGTCGACGACGTCTTCGTAGGCCTCCGCGAGGCCGCGGATCGTGTATCCGACATCGAAGGTGCGCGTCTCGCCGAAGGCCTCGTAGTGCCACACGATGCGGGTCGCGTCGCCGAGATCGGCAACGCCGAAGGTGTCCGGCGCGCCGGAACTCCCCAGTTCCGCCGACGCGCCGGGCCTGTACCCGCGGCCCGCCTCCGACACGGAGATCGAGTCGATGCTCTCCCCGGCGCGCACCGGGATCTCCCGGTAGCCACCGGAGAACGAGCCGAAGAAGCTGTAAGTGAGATGTTCGGTGACCTTGACGGCTCCGCTCTTCGTCACCTTGATGTCGACGGAGGCCTCGGGAAGGGAGAAGGACTTCTGTGCGCGCGCCGGTGCCGCCGGCAGAAGAGCCAAGCCCACTAAAGCGAGCGTGACAAGCATTCTTCGCATAGACGGTAACCTCCCCGACGTGCCTGAACGAGTACTGATCATCGGATGGGACGGGGTCGACTGGAAGGTGCTTCGTCCGATGTTAGATGCAGGGGAGCTTCCGAACCTGGAGGCTCTCATAGGTCGTGGCGCCCACGGTGATTGCCTCAGCACCGTTCCCTCACACTCCTGGTGTGCGTGGCCGTCCTTCATGACGGGGCTGAATCCGGCGGGTCACGGCGTTTTCGACATCCTGGAGCACAAACCCGGGGCCAGTCGCCGCCTTCCCGTCACTTACCGATCCATAAAGGCGCGCACGATCTTCGATGATCTCTCGGCGGCGGGTAGGACGACGCTCGCACTGAACATCCCGCTCACGTTCCCGACGCCGGACATCAAGGGCAAGGTGATCGGCGGCGGCGTTCTGCCGGCCAGCCGTTCCTACACGCATCCGCCAGAGCTTCAACAGGAACTGGACGCGAATGCTCCTTTCCCGGTGAACGGGATGAGTTGGACGACCTTCCGCAACCGGCCGGAGGCCTTCCTCGAGGAGTGTGCCGAGATCACCGCCAAGCGACAGAAGACGTTCGAGTACCTGCTCGACACGACGGAATGGGATTTCGCCACGGTGGTCTACGTCTCCACGGACCGGATACAGCACTGCCTGATGGAGTACGTCGCTCCCGAGCATCCGCGCTACGAGGAGCTGAAGGACACGCC
>JBOGXG010000022.1:0-5613 GCA_050694195.1 Actinomycetota bacterium
CACACCGTCCGCACCGACGAGTTGGCGCACCGCGGCGTCCGGGAAGAGCGATCGGAGTTGCGGAGTGATCCCGGCGCTGGCGATCCCCGCGGACAGCTGGGACAGAAGCGTCCCGGCGTCCCAGTAGAGGTGACGCCATCCGCGCTCGGCATAGCGCCATCCGGTCCGCCACGGCACGCCGGTGACGACGAGCGTCGTTACGGTGCCGGTTGCGGCGGGCGCGACCTGGACGAGCCGGTGCTTCTCCCCGTCGTACCAGTGGACGCCGTCCGGGACGGCGTCGACACCGCGCGTGCTCGCGTACACCTCCAAAGGGAAGCGTGCCCCCGCCGAACCCGAGGCGCGGAAGAGCAATCGGCGTCCCTTCCGCTCGGCCGTCCGCACGACGCCCGCACCGAGGAAGAGGATGCGACCGAGCTGTGCCGCGTCGAGGGGCTGCTCCGGACAGGCCGCACCAGCGAGCGCGGCGGTCGCGGGAACGCCTGGGTCGCGGAGGTCGCGCGGCAGAGCGACGATCGGGAGGTCCGCGGCATAGCCCTTCATCGGGGGCGGCATCGTCTCGGGATCGTTCGTGACGAGGTCGTGGCGGATGCGGGGGTCGTCGACCGGCTCGTCCCATTCCCGGTCGGGGACGTAGGACGTCAGCCGGTGCAGCAGTCCGGCCCCCGAGTCAAGATCCATACGGCCATCCTGCCGGGTAACGGCCCGACCGTGCGGAGGTGAAAGGTCATCGGGCATCAGAGGAGGCCTTTACCCATCGGCGGCCTCGGCAGCTTCGCGATAGACGGCAAAGCATGGAGTCGATGAGAGTCTTGGACGGCGCGACGCCCTGCAATGACTACCGGATGGGAGGACGCATGAACCCGGCCCGTGAGCTTCGCTTCGCCTTCGTCTTCGAAGATTACGAGGCCGCGCTGCATCTCTTCCGAGACGTCCTCGGGCTCGAGACCATCCTCGACCTCGACCACGAAGGAGGGCGCGGCGTGATCCTGAAGGTCCCCTCGGCCACGCTCGAGGTCTTCGATCGGGGCCAGGGGGATCACGTGGACGACATCGAGGTGGGACGCCGGCTGGGCGAGAGGGTGAGGATCGCGATCGACGTCGCCGATCTGGGCGCGGCCGCAGCCGAGCTACAGGAGGCGGGCGCGGCCCCGGTGGCCGCTCCCGTCGTAACTCCCTGGGGAGATCACAACCAGCGGTTCGCGACGGCGGACGGTCTTCAATTGACGCTCTTCCGGCCACCCGGATCGGGCCCGTAGCCACACAGGTCCGATGAGTTTTCGCCTTCACCGCCGTCTAAGAGACGGCAGGAGATCGATACGCGCCAAGGAGGTTGTTGATGCCAAAGACCGAGGCGGTGCGGCAAGCGACCGGGCGGGACCGGAACGAATGGTTCGCGCTGCTCGACGACTGGGGTGCTCCCGGCCGCCCCTATCGTGAGATCGCAGCTTGGCTCACGGGTGAGCATGACGTCAGTAGATGGTGGGCACAGAAGCTCATCGTCGAGTACGAGCAAGCGCGCGGTCTGCGGCCCCCGGGGATCAGGCCCAACGGGACATTCGAGGTGAGCGCCAGCAAGACCGTGGGGGTGCCCGTCGACCGTCTCTTCGACGCCTTCGTCAACCCCCGCCGGCGCAGGCGGTGGCTTCCCGATGCAAAGATGTCGCTACGCACGTCGCAGGAAGGGCGCAATGCTCGTTTCGACTGGGGCGACGGCGCGACGCGCGTGAACGTCACCTTCGAAGAAAAGGGACCATCTCGATCCACCGTGGCCGTGGCGCACGAACGCCTGCCGGATGCCGGCGAGGCAGCGAAGACGAAAGCGAGTTGGAAGGAGCGCCTGGTCGAGCTGAAGGCCTATCTGGAGTCGTAACGATCTAGTCGCCGCCGAGTCTGCGGATGCGATCCGGCTCGTCGGTCAGCTTCTCCAGCTTCGCGGTCGCCTTATCGAAAAGATCGTCGAATCTCTGGCGGCCTCGCTTCCGCTTGAAGGGGTCGATGTGCGAGATGAGCTGGTATTGGAAGTACTGATGGAACGCCCCCATCTCCTTCGCTTTGGCGATCACTTCTTGCACGAGGGCGTTCGTGGCGAGTAGCCGAGCAGCTCTCTCCTCCCTGACGGGAAAGGCGTTCTCGATCGTTCGTCGGAGGAAGAAGTCGCATTTCTTGAGCAGCGGCTCGAACGCGCTTCCGGCTAATCTTCCCTTCCCCTCATAGGCAAGCCCCAGCGTCACGTAGTAGGCGCGCTCGAGCGACTCCTCGACCTCGGGGTCGTTCTCTTTGATGTCGGGTTGGGTAGTCAGGAATGTCCGGTAGATGCCGAGCGCGACGACCGCCCGCTCCCGGATGTTGAGATCCTTCTCGACGTTGAGGTTCATCATGCGGGGCGCGAGCCGGTGGGGGACGACGAGGACGGGCAGCCTCGTCAGACCCACCTCACGAGCGGCCTGGAGGCGGTGCTGTCCGTCGATCACTACGACGCGCGGCTTGCCGTCTTCCTCCATCTCGACCGCCACCAGAGGGACGATGAATCCGATCCGTTCGATCGACGAGACGAGATGTTCGACGTGGGCAGGGCGGGTCTTCCGCTGGTGCTCGACGACCTCTAGGCGGCCCACCGGCAGAGTCTTGAGCACGATCGTCTGCCGGCTGTGGGGATCCCTGAAGCTGAACTCGCTCTCGGCCACCAGAGAACCCTAAGCTTTAGCCGCCGATGAGTTTCCCCTCCCGGCATCGCCCTAGGAGAGAACGGCGTCGACGGAGACGGTCGATCCGGGCGGGGCCGGTGCTACGAGATTGCCTTCGATCGGTTCACCGTCGACCGTGCAGGTGACCCTCCCGGCCGGGGCACCCTCGTCGGTGTGGACCGCCACGCGATACGTCGCGCCGCGGTAGCGGCGGGTTACTTCGAAGCCGTCCCAATCGCTGGGGACGCGCGGATCGATGCGCAGGCCGTCGTGCTCGGGGCGGATGCCGAGGATCCACTGCGTGATCGCGACGAAGTTCCACGCGGCAGATCCCGTCAACCAGGAGTTCTTCGCCTCGCCGTGGGTCGGTGCGTCCCTCCCCGCGATCATCTGGGCGTAGACGTAGGGCTCGCAGCGATGGACCTCGCTGATGTCCTCCCGCGCGGAGGGATTGATCCTCAGGTAGTGCTCGAGAGCCCGGCCCCCGTTCCCGACGATCGTCTCTGCGATCATGATCCATGGGTTGGTGTGGCAGAAGACTCCCGCGTTCTCCTTGTATCCGGGAGGGTAGGAGCCGATCTCGCCTAGTTCCAAGTAGTAGCGGGAGTAGGCCGGTTGGTGGAGGACGATGCCGTGGTCGGTTGTGAGCTGTTCGGCCACGGCGTCGAGGGCCCGCTTCGCGCGCCCGTCGTCCACGCCGATGCCCGCCATAACGCACATCCCCTGCGGCTCGATGAAGATCTTGCCCTCATCGTTCGCGGACGACCCGACCACCGCGCCGTGGTGGTCGTATGCACGCCGGAACCAACCTCCGTCCCAGCCGTGCTCGGCGACGGCCGCCGCCATCCTCTCTCTCGCCGAGCGATAAACCGGCGCATCGCCGGCGGCTCCGTGAACCTCCGCGAGCTGCGCCAGCTCCTCGGCCGCCACGGCGAAGAGCCCTCCGATGAATACCGACTCCGCGACGCCGCCGGCCCTGTTCGGTGCCGTCTGGAACGACGCGCCCGGCGTCTCGAGGAACGCGTTGAGATTCAGGGTGTCGTTCCAGTCGGCGCGCCCGATCAAGGGGAGTCCGTGGGGGCCGAGCCTGTCCAGCGTGTACTGCAGCGCCCGCTGAAGGTGCTCGTACAAGGGGGTCTCGCTCCCCGGCGCGTTCTCGTAGGGGATCGGCACGTCGAGGATCTCGCGATCACCGCTTTCCTTGACGTAGGCCGCCACCGCGAGGATCAACCACATCGGATCGTCGTTGAACCCGCTCCCCACGGCGTCGTTCCCGCGTTTCGTCAACGGCTGGTACTGGTGGTAAGCACCCCCGTCGGCGAGTTGGGTTGCCGCGATATCGAGGATCCGTTCCCGTGCACGGTCCGGGACCATGTGCACGAACCCGAGAAGGTCCTGGTTGGAGTCACGGAAACCCATGCCTCGTCCCACGCCGGACTCGAAGAAGGATGCCGAGCGCGACAGGTTGAACGTCACCATGCACTGGTAGGGGTTCCAGGTATTGACCATCCGGTCGACGTGAACGTTCGGCGTCCTCACCTCCACGGCGGCGAGGAGGTCCGACCAGTACCGCTGCAGGTCGTCGAGCGCTCGCTGCACCTCGTCCTCGTCGAGGAAACGTTCGATCACGGGCCGGACCCGCCCCTTGTCGATCGTCTGGCTGCCGGGAGGATCGAACTTCCCTTCCGGCGGATTCTCCGCGTAGCCGAGGACGAAGACGATCTCTTTGGCGTCCCCCGGGGCGATGTCGAGGTCGAGATGATGCGCCCCGCAAGGAGACCACCCGTGAGCGATCGAGTCGCTGCAGCGCCCTCGCTCCACCGCGATCGGTTCGTCCCATCCTCGGTAGGGGCCGAGGAAGGCGTCCCGCTGGGTATCGAACGAGATCGGGGTCTCGGAGCAAGCGAAGTAGGCGAAATGGTTCCTCCGCTCCCGGTACTCCGTCTTGTGGAAGATCGTGTTCTCCGCCACCTCCACCTCACCGATCGAGAAGTTCCTCTGGAAGTTCGTGGCATCGTCCCAGGCGTCCCAGAGGCAGAACTCGACGCTGCCGAAGACCGAGAGGTGGGCCTCGGCGTCCCGCCGGTTCGTGATGCGGGCGCGCCAAACCTCGAGGGTTTCTCCCAGCGGAACCGTATAGAGGGTCTCGACGGCGATCCCCGACCGTTGTGACGCTACGACCGTGTAGCCCAACCCGTGACGGCAGCTGTACTCGTCCAGGTCCGATCGCGTCGGCTGCCAGGAGGGCGACCAGAACTCACTTGAGGCGCGGTCCCGCAGATAGAGATATCTCCCGCCTACGTCGAACGGGGCGTTGTTGTAGCGGTAGCGAGTCAAGCGGCGGAGACGAGCGTCCCTATAGAAGGAGTAGCCGCCTGCGGTGTTCGAGATGATCCCGAAATAGTCCTGGTTCCCCAGGTAATTGATCCACGGAAGGGGTGTATCGGGTCGAGAAACGATGTATTCCCGGGCGGCATCGTCGAATCGTCCGAAACGCGTAGATACTCCTTCCCAAAAAAGTGTCCCCGAAGGATACTCATAGTGATGGCCCGTGCCGGGTGAATGAAGATTAATCCGGCACGGCTCACATGTTTCGGTGAGGGGTCTAGCGCAGATCGCAGTGAGGGGGAATCATTTGAGGCACGCTTGCGGTTCTTGGAGGTGCGATTGGCGCAGATAGTTCTCGAGGATGTTTGGAAGGTTTACGACGACGGGACCGAAGCCGTCCGCTCGCTCGACTTAGACATCCAAGACGGCGAATTCATGGTCCTCGTAGGCCCCTCCGGCTGTGGCAAGACCACGGCTCTTCGGATGATCGCCGGACTCGAAGTGATCTCGAAGGGGACGTGCAAGATCGGCGAGCGCGTTGTGAACGACGTCCCGCCGAAGGAACGCGACATCGCGATGGTGTTCCAGAACTACGCCC
>JBOGXG010000023.1:0-3979 GCA_050694195.1 Actinomycetota bacterium
GTGCGATGTGCATCACCTTGTCCTCATCTGGTTTGGGGACCTCTACACCTTCCATCGGGAAGTCCTTGAATTTGACGACGGAAGAGAACTCGCCGCCGAATACGGACTTGTAGAAGTTGAACGCTTCTTCCGCGTTGCCGGCGAAGTTCAGGTACGAGTGCGTTTTCACGATCGGTTACCTCCTATTCCTACCTCGACTCCTTCGTGGGCCCTTCTCAACTCCGTTATGTCGAACTTCTTCATCTGGAGGAACGCTTGCGTAACCCGAGCGATCTGCTCCTCGGTTCCCCGTTCCAGTAGTTCACCCAGGGCGGTGGGAGTCACCTGCCAGGAAACGCCGAATCTGTCTTTTAGCCAACCACACTGCTCGGCTTCGGGAACCGCCGACAGTTTGTCCCAGTAGTGGTCGATCTCATCCTGGGTGTCACAGAAGATCATGAGCGAGACGGCCTCGTTGAAGTCAAAGTCGTGGTCGAGAGCGCTGTCCATCGCTGCGAACTTGTACCCGTCCAGTGCGAAATAGACATGCCTGATCGTTCCCGGCTGGTCGGGCTCTTCCCCCTCGCCATAACGCTGGACGTGGTCGATCCTCGAATCGGGAAAGACCGAGGTGTAGAGGTTGACGGCCTCCTCCGCTTTGCCGGACACGTCCCCCACGAACATCAGGGTCGGAACGACCGCCTGATCGATCTCTCCTCTTGCGTCGTGCATCACCTGCCACGAGAGGCCGAAACGATCGGTGGTCCATCCGTAGCGGTCGCTGAACGGATATGAGTCGAGGGACATGAGCGGCTGGCCTCCATCGGACAGCTTGCTCCACAAGGCATCTACTTCATCCGTGGTCGCGCAACGAACGAGGAACGAGATCGCCGGGGTGAACCGGAACAAGGGCCCGGCACTGATCGCCATGAACGGCTGCCCCAGCACCTCGAACGAGACGACGTCACAGTCGCCCGAAGGGGTGCCGCGAAGGGTGGATACGTTGGTGACCCTCGAGCCGGGGAACGTCGCCTCGTAGAACCTGGCTGCTTCCACCGCCTCCTGGTCGAACCATAGGTGTGGCGCGAAGCCTTGCATTGCTGCCTCCTTCCGTCGCTACCCTCGCGGGGATCCCTCACAGGGACCCTCACGCAGATAGAGACTCCTGATCCGCCGGGAAGTAATCGGGCGAACCCCAAAAAGATCATCGCGCTCGTCTCGGGTGAGCGCGACGGGATCGAGTGCTGAGTTCAAGGGAGCTGCCGCCGCTCACCCTCGTAGGTCCAGTTTGGTCGCTTGCGATGCTGGGACGGGTCGAAGCGGAATCCGGCAGACTCGTCGTAGTCGACGATCTTCGGCAGGACGATGTCGCGCTCGGATGGACAAGAGCCTCGGGCGATGTGGTGCTCGAAGTCCGAAGGGAACGCGTCGACCAAGCTGGGGACGAGCGTCCGTAGTCCGTCGGGAAGCCCGCAACGCTGGCCTTCGGTAGCCATCGAGCACCTCATGACGAGTTCGCGAAGATCGACGTCCTCACTTCGATCGGCAACCATCTGAGTAAGTTCGTCGGACACATCGCCCGAGTGGAGCTTGCACGGGGGGCACTGGCCGCAAGACTCGACGTGCAGGAACCGGGCATAGACGCGCGCGATCTCCACGGCACAAGCCGAATCGTCGTACACGGCGAACCCACCGGCCCCGAGGCCAGAGCCGATCGAGCTCATCGACTCGTAATCGAGAGACACGTCGAACCGATCCGGCGTCACCACACCATTGGAGGTGCCGGGAAGCACGACCTTGATCTCGCGTCCCGGTAGGGCACCTCCGGCCGCGTCGAAGATCAGGTGCGACAGCGGCGTGCCCAGGGGAAGCTCGAACATACCGGGACGTTGCACATCGCCTACAACCGTGAACAACATCGACCCCGGCGACGTCCTCGTGCCGACCGAACGGAACCACACCGGACCCCACTCGACTATCCCCGGGACATTGCAGAGGGTTTCGACGTTATTGACCGCAGCAGGATTGGGATCCTCTGGGGTTGCGAAAAGGCCCTCCACATATGGCGGAAGGTGACGAGGTAAGGGGTCATTGCCCTCAATCACCTCGAGGAGCCCTTTCTCTTCCCCTAACAGGTAGTGATCGGGTCCTTCTACGATCTCGATCGGCACCGACCCCAAGATCCCCAACCCGTCCATCTCTCGGAGTGCACGTCGCAGCGCCTCGATCTCGGGGGTGAATGTGCTCTTCGTGACGATGAATGCGCCTTTGGCGCCGGAGGCATACGCGGCGATGGCCAACCCTTCGAGGATCAAGTAGGGATTGGCTCGCATATAGATGCGGTCCTTGAACGTTGCCGGCTCGCCCTCTGCTCCGTTGCAGCACACGAAGCGAACGCCCTGCTGGTCCTTGAGTAAGCCTCGCCACTTGGCGGCAGTTGGGAATCCTGCTCCTCCTCGACCGCGCAGTCCGGCGGCCTCGACTACTTCGATCACTTCGTTCCGCGGCAGGCTCTCTGCCTTGGCCAAGGTGATGGCTCCGCCGCGCTTCAGGTACTCGTCTACGGACGCTACAGGTTCTCGGGGTAAGAGGGTCCGGCCTTCAGGCAGGGTTGTGATGACCAGGCCCGACACACGCGTCTGTTCCGACGCGTCATCGTCCATCGTCGCTCCACTCCGCAAAGACATCATCCATGTATAGGCGATAGTCGCGACAGGTGCAGTCGATGATTAGCGTCGCTGACGACGATTGAACTGCTTAGAGACGCGATTTGTCGCGCCTAATCTCTGTAGCAGTTGTCCAGTCCTATATGAGTCACATCTGGGGGAGAAACCATGGCCATACTTCTTCCATGACGGACAGCGATGCGATCCAGATCGAGCCCTGGGCCCCCGGGGACCTGACCCTGCTCGAGCGGACCATGGGCGATGCTGCCATGACCGTCTACCTCGGGGGGCCGGAGGACGCGGCGAAGCTCGCCGACCGGCAGACGAAGTACGAAAAGCTCGCCGGCTCGGGCGAGGGCCGGATGTTCAAGATCGTTGACGCCGCCACCGGGGAGAGACTTGGCTCGGTCGGCTACTGGGACAAGGCATGGAACGGCATGACCGTCTACGAGACTGGCTGGCTCGTCGTTCCCGAAGCCCAAGGGAGAGGGATCGCAACGATCGCGACGGCCAAAGCCTTGGCGCGGGCCAAGGAGGACGGGAAGCATCGTTACGTGCACGCGTTCCCATCGGTCGATAACCTCGCTTCCAACGCGATCTGCAGGAAGCTAGGATTCGAGTTCGTCGGAGAGTGCGACTTCGAGTTTCCGCCGGGCCATCGGATGCGTTGCAGCGACTGGCGGCTCGACCTGGAAGCCTAATCAACCCTGTGAGTTCAGGGATACGCGTTGCATCAAGCGCGTAAGAGTTCGGCCGATCCGCTTGCGCTCCGTTGCGCGTAGCGTCTTGACCCCATCTCCTTGTCCGTGCCACGCTCACGCGATGTCTTCGAGCGTGCGTGTTGCGGCGGTTCAGGCCACCCCGATGATCCTCGATGCGGAGGCATCGGTGGACAAGGCCATCCGACTTCTGGGTGACGCGGCGGCGGAGGGAGTCCGGCTGGCGGTGTTTCCCGAGACCTTCGTGCCGCTCTATCCGTCCGGCGCCTGGGCTCACGCGGCAGCGCGCTTCGACGGGTTCGACAAGATGTGGTTGCGGCTGTGGGACAACTCTGTGGACGTACCGGGACCGCACCTCGACAAGATCGTCGCGTCCTGCGCCCAGCACGACATCTACTGCGTTCTCGGCGTGAACGAGCGCGAGTCGGCTCGTCCCGGAACCCTCTACAACACGATGGTGCTGATCGGACCCGAAGGCATCCTCTCGAAGCACCGCAAGCTCATGCCGACGATGCACGAGCGTTTGTTCCACGGCATCGGAGCGGGAGACGACCTGCGGGTTACCGAGACGCCGGTGGGAAAGATCGGGGGCCTGATCTGCTGGGAGAACCGGAT
>JBOGXG010000024.1:0-7424 GCA_050694195.1 Actinomycetota bacterium
GCCGCCGCTCCTCGAGCGGATGCTGTGCGACTCCCGGATCCAGCCGGTGCTGCATGGGAAGGCAGGGGTCACCGGGATCGGGTTCACCTCACGGGCCATCCCCCGCTGGCTGCGCCGTCAGGTGGCGCACCGCGACGGACACCGCTGCACCTATCCGGGGTGCGGAGGGAAGGCGTTCCTCCAGCCCCACCACATCGTCCCGTGGCCCCTGGGGCCGACCGAGATGGGGAACCTCGTGATGCTCTGTCCCGCCCATCACAAGCTGGTCCACGAGCACGGCTGGCACGTGAAACTGGGTGACGACGGGACGATCTATTGGTTCCGGCCCGACTGGACGCCCTACCAACCGAGGCCGGCGCCGTCAGTACTGGACCTAGAACAGAACGGAACCGAGAACATCGTCCCGTCTTTCGACCCACTCCCTCTGGATGGAGGCGGAGTCCTCTGACTGCGATTCGCTTATGCCGGTGCTACGAGGTCGGCCATCTCGCCGATCATGAGCGTTACGTCGAAGTCGTCGGGCGTATAGACGCTCGCGACCCCGAGTTCCTTCAGCTTGTCGGCGTCCTCCGGCGGGATGATCCCGCCCACGACGATGGGGACGTCGGCGGGGCCCACACCTTCGGCGCGCAATCGGTCGATGACGTCGGGCACCAGCAGGTTGTGCGCGCCGGAGAGGATCGACAAGCCGATCAGATGAACGTCCTCCTCGATCGCCGCGTTCGCGATCTGTTGGGGCGTCAGCCGGATGCCTTGATAGATGACCTCGAAGCCGGCATCGCGAGCTCGCACTGCGATCTGTTCGGCCGCGTTCGAGTGTCCGTCTAGCCCGGGCTTCGCGAGCAACAGCCGCAACTTCGGTACGCCTCGTCGCTGCGCGGCGGCCTCGACCTTGGCGCGTGCCTCGCGCAGAACCGGGGCATCTGCCCCGGTAGTGACGGCCCCGATCCCGGTGGGCGCGCGGTACTCGCCGTAGGTCTCGCGGAGAGCATCGGCCCATTCCCCCGTCGTCACTCCTGCATGAGCGGCGGCGATCGAGGGAGGCATCATGTTGTCCCCTGCGGCCGCCGCCCGCCTCAGTTCGTCTAGAGCCTTCGCGGCAGCGTCTTTGTCCCTCGTCCGACGCCACTCGTCGAGACGTTGGATCTGCTCGGCCTCGGCGCCCGGGTCGATCTTCTCGAAGGCGATGTCTGCTGCTTCGGTCACGAGCGGCGAGGGCTCCGACGACTCGAACCGGTTGAGCCCGACAACGACTTGTTCACCCGATTCGATGGCGCGCCGGCGTTCCGCGTGAGCGGTCACGAGTTTCTCTTTCATGTATCCGAGGGCCTCCACCGCGCCGCCGGCGTCGAGCACGCGCTGAAGTTCGTCCCAGGCCCCCCCGGCGATCTCCTCCGTCTTGGTCTCGATGACCTTCGAACCTTCGAAGATGTCGCCGTACTCGAGCAGATCGGTCTCGAAGGCCAGGATCTGCTGGGCTCGCAACGACCACTGTTGATCCCACGCTCGGGGCAGGCCGAGCGCTTCGTTCCATGCCGGCAGTTGTACCGCGCGGGCGCGGGCGTCTTTCGACTGCGTCACCGCCAGCATCTCGAGCAGGATCCGATACACGTTGTTCTCCGGCTGCACCGACGTCAGGCCGAGCGAGTTCACCTGCACGCCATACCGGTGTCTGCGGTACTTGGGGTCTTGGACGCCGTATCGCTCCAGGGTCACCCGGTCCCACAGCTGTTTGAATGCCCGCATCTTGCACATCTCTTCGATGTAGCGGATGCCGGCATTGGCGAAGAAGGAGATCCGTCCGACTAGACGCGGGAGATCGTCGTCCGAGACCGCCCCGGTTTTCTTCACCGCGTCGAGGTATGCGATCGCGTTGGCCAGAGCGTAGGAGACTTCGAGGACGGGGTCCGCGCCGGCCTCTTGCAGGTGGTAACTGCAGACGTTTATCGGATTCCACTTGGGCGTCTCGTGCAACGTCCAGATGATGAGATCGCTGGTGAGCTTGATCGATGCTTCCGGCGGGAAGACGTGCGTGCCGCGTGACAGGTACTCCTTAAGGATGTCGTTCTGAGTCGTGCCGGCGAGGGCCGCGCGCGGAGCTCCCTGCGCGTCTGCGGTCGCCACGTAAAGCGCCAGCAGCCACACCGCGGTGGCATTGATCGTCATCGAGGTGTTCATCTCGGCCAGCGGGATCTGATCGAAGACGGTCTCCATGTCGCCGAGGTGAGAGATAGGCACGCCGACCTTGCCGACCTCGCCCCTGGACATCACGTGGTCGGAGTCGTAGCCGGTCTGCGTGGGTAGGTCGAACGCCACCGACAGGCCGGTCTGACCCTTTGCGAGATTCGCACGAAACCGGGCATTCGTCGCGATCGGGCTCGCGTATCCGGCATAGGTGCGGATCAACCAGGGTCGATCGCGTTCTCGTCGCTCCGTCATATGCAGCAATCGTACAAGCGAGGTATCTTTGCCAGTGATGATGTTGCTCCTCGGCTGACCTCGCGCCCCCGGCGCCCGGGCACCTCCCCGGGCCGATCCGACGCACCCCTTGTCACCAGCCTTGAAGGAGTTCCTTATGTCTCTTACTGCATCGAATCTCGACCCCGCGCAACTTCATACCCACGACCCACCAGCCGTCGACGTGCGCGATCTGCGCAAGGAGTTCCGTCGACGTGACAAGAAGAACGGGTCGAGGCGGCGCCGTCTGGTCCCGGCGCTCCAGGACGTCACGTTCCGCATGGCGCGCGGTGAGTGCGTCGCCATCCTCGGGATGAATGGCTCGGGTAAATCGACCCTCGTCCGTCTGCTTTCGACCCTGCTGCTGAACGATGGGGGCACGGCTCACGTGTTCGGCTACGACGTGTTTGCCGACTCGCGGAACGTCCGTCGACTCGTGAACCGCGTGTCTGTCGAAGCGTCGTTCTTCAAGAAGATGTCGTCCGTCGAGAACCTCAGCTACGCCGCTCGGTTCTACGGGATGCCGCCGAAAGAGACCAAGACGAAGATCCCGGCCATCCTCACGAAGGTTGGTTTCCCGGTGGATCGACGGAATGAGTCGATGGAGAACCTGTCGCGGGGGATGCAGCAGAAGGTCGCTCTGGCGAGGGCGCTGCTGACCGCGCCCGTACTCCTACTGCTCGACGAGCCGACGACCGGGCTCGATCCTCGTTCGAAGCTTGAGGTGCAGGATTTCATAAGGGAGGTCCGAGCGACGCACGACGCCACCATCCTTCTCTGCACGCACGACCTCGCGGAGGCCGAGGTCTTGGCCGACCGGATCGGGATCCTCGATCGAGGCCGGCTGCTCGCGCTCGAACCGGCCGACGATCTGAAACGGCGCTACCGAGCGACGACGCTCGAGGAGGCGTTCTTCGCCGCCACGGGCCGGACGTTCGAAGAGGAAGAGGACGAGGAGGGCGGTGACTGATGGGAACGAGAGGAGCTGCTTCGACCCTGCGGGCCGAGATGATCGGCCTCGGCGGAGTCGTGGAGCGGAACGCCTACCTCATCAAGCGCTACTTCATGTGGGAGATCGCCTTCTTCGTCTGGACGGTCGCGAACACATTGACGATCGTCTTCATCGCGAAAGGCGTCGAGGCATCCGGCGGGCAACTCGACGTGAACCGCCAGACCACGGTTCTCTTGATCGGCGCGGTCATCTGGGCTTACCTCGGGATCATCTTCGAGATCCTGACGGAAACCGTCGCGTGGGAGCGCTGGGAGGGAACCATCGAGTACACCTTCATGGCCCCCTTGTCGCGCGTCGTCCACCTCGCGGGGATGGGTTTGTTCGCCGTCTTCTATGGGGTCGTACGCGCCGCCCTCCTGTTCGGCGCGATCGCGTTCTTCTTCGACCTGCAGATGCCGCTCGCGAACTTCGGTTCCGCCCTGGCGATCCTGGCGGTCGCCTCGGTCTCGTTCATCGGGCTGGGCATGATGACCGCGGTGCTCCCCTTGATCTCGCCGGAGAAGGGGGCCCAGTTGGGCTTCATCGCGCAGGGCCTGCTGCTCGTCGTGTCGGGCATCTACTACAGCGTCGAGGTGCTCCCGGAGCCGATGCAGTGGCTGGCCAAGATCTCGCCGGCCACCTACGCGCTCGAAGGCATCCGACAAGCGATCCTCGAGGGGGCCGGGCTGGGACGGTTGGGAGGCGAACTCGCCGCGCTTGCCCTGATTGGTGTCATCTCGATCCCTCTCGGTCTCGCAGTGTTCCGACGCGGTGAACGGTACGCGAAGCAGCACGGGAAGCTGAAGCGCTCGGGCTGAGGCCGGCCGGGGCTTCGCTTACGCTTGGTCTCCTCTTCCAAGACCTAGTAAGGAGTCCATGTGGCGATCGAGATCACGAAGGTTGGGGTCGTGGGATGCGGGACGATGGGTTCCGGCATCTGCGAGGTGAGCGCACGCGCCGGGTTCGATGTCGTCTTCCAAGAGGTCTCGGACGAGGCAGTCGCCCACGGGCTCGACAGGATCAAGCGCAGTGTGGGGCGTGCCGTCGAGCGGGGGAAGATGGAGCAGGGCGAGGCCGACGAGGTCCTCGGAAGGATCTCCGCGACGACCGAACTCCCCGATCTCAAAGACCGCGACATCGTCTTCGAGGCCGTTCCCGAGCATCTCGACCTGAAGAAGGAAGTCTTCGGTTCGCTCGACAAGATCCTCGCTCCCGACGCCATCCTCGCAACGAACACCTCCTCGCTGCCGGTGATCGACATGGCCGTGGCGACCGAACGCCCAGCGCGCGTCGTCGGGTTCCACTTCTTCAACCCGGCGCAGGTGATGAAGCTCGTCGAGTTGGTCCACACCGTCACGACCGAGGAAGACGTCCTCGAGTCGGCGCGCGCCTTCGCTCAACGACTGGGCAAGACCGCCGTCCCTTGCAGAGACCGAGCCGGATTCATCGCCAATCTGTTGTTGTTCCCGTACCTGAATGCCGCGACGCGCATGTTCGACGAGGGCTTCGCGTCGCGCGAGGACATCGACGCCGCGATGCAGCTCGGTTGCGGACACCCGATGGGCCCGCTCGCGCTCCTCGATCTGATCGGTCTCGATTCCTCCTACGAGATCTGTGAAGCGCTGTGGCGTCAGTTCCGGGACGATCAGGATGCTCCCGCACCGCTCCTGAAGCAGTACGTCGTTGCGGGGTACCTCGGCAGGAAGACCGGTCGCGGGTTCTACCGTTACGAGGCACCCGAGTCGTCGAAGATCATCGACGCGGTCCCCGAGGAGGCCGGCGTTGCTTCCTCCGACATAAGCGCGATCGGTGTCGTCGGTACGGGGCTCATGGCTTCGGGGATAGCCGAGGTCGCCGCGAAGGCGGGTAACGAGGTGATCCTGCGCGGTCGCAGCGAAGCGTCGATCAAGAAGGCGAAAGGGGCGGTCGCAAGGAGCCTCGACAAGGCGGTTGGACACGGCAAGCTCGAGCAGGCGGCCGCCGACGAGATCCTCGGCCGTGTTACGACCACGCTCGAGTTCTCCGACCTCGCCGAGGCAGACCTGGTGATCGAGGCCGTCGCAGAGGATCTCGTCATCAAGGAGGGCATCTTCCGGGAGCTGGACCGTTCCGTGAAGCCGGAGGCGATCGTCGCGACGACTACGTCTTCGCTATCCGTCGTCGATCTCGCGGCGGCAACCGATCGGCCGGACAGGGTCTTGGGTCTGCACTTCTTCAATCCCGCGCCGATCATGAAGCTCGTCGAGGTGGTCCGTACGGTGGCGACGTCGAGCGAGGTGGAGAAGCGGGCTACGTCGTGGATCCGTGCGATCGGCAAGCGACCGGTGCGCTGCCGGGACCGCGCCGGTTTCATCGTGAACTTCCTGTTGTTCCCCTACCTGAACGATGCGGTCTCGATGCACGAGCAGGGGTACGGAACGATCGAGGACATCGACAACGCGATGAAGCTCGGCTGTGGCCACCCGATGGGCCCCTTCGAGCTGATGGATATCGTCGGGCTCGACGTGACGCATGCGATCCTCAACTCTCTCCACGAGGAGTTCCGCGAGCGGCGCTACGCGCCGGCCCCCCTGCTTGAGCACATGGTGCGCGCCGGGTATCTGGGGCGCAAGACGGGACGCGGCTTCCACGACTACTCCCGGTAACCCCGGCCAAATTCTCGGGGGGCGTTTGTGACCCCCTCCCATGTTCGGTACCTTCCGGGGAGTGACGGGGAAACGGACGATCGCGGTCGTGGCCATGGCGCTTGCTCTTCTGGTCTGCTTCGCCGCGGCCGTTCCCGGCTCAACAGATATCCGAAAGCGAAGGTCGAAGCGATTGGCGCGCGGGGTTCGCTACGTGGTGATCCGCGACAAAAGCGGGCCCTTCCGCATCCGCGTGGTCAAGGCGAGGCTCTCGCGTCCGTCGACGATCGACACCGTCTTGGCCACCGACCGGCTGCCCGGGTTCGAGAGGACCTCCTCGATGGCGCGCCGGTCGGATGCTCTCGTGGCGATCAATGGTGACTATGCACGAGCGTCCGGCCGCCCTGTGTTCACGTTCGCGGCCGACGGGCATATCGCGCAGACGCCTCTCGGCTGGGGGCGCAACTTCTCGACGGACCAGTCCGAAACACTGACGTTCATCGGACATCCGGAGGTCACCGGATGGGTCACCGATAACGGCACGGGAACCACGTATCCCATCGAGCGCGTGAACGAGGGCGCGCCTCAAAGGGATCAGATCGCGAGGTTCACCCGCGCCGGAGGCCGCGAGGAGCGGCCTCCGGCCGGTGCTTGTCAGCTGCGGGCGATCCCACAGGGGTTCCCCCGCTTCGCGCTGGCCGGTCCGGGCGTCGAGTCGGATCACGTCGTCGATAAGGTGCGCTGCGGGGGCCGGAGCCTGCGTCCCCAAGGCGGGTCCATCCTGGCTACCCCTCCGGATGGCTCCTACGCGCCGAGCTTGTCGTCGGTGCCCGTCGGCTCCTCCATGACGTTGGGGTGGTCGCTCGGATGGCCCGAGGTACTCGACACCATCGGGGGCAACCCCACTTTGATCGAGGACGGTCGCATCATCGAGCACAACGTCATCGGCGAGGGATCGTTCTTCCGGCGCCACCCACGGACCGGTGTCGGCACGACTCCCGAGGGCAAGGTTCTCTTCGTGGTGGTCGACGGACGCCAACCCGGCTACAGCGTCGGGATGACGCTGAAGGAGTTCGCCGACCTCTTCGCGTCGCTGGGCGCGGACTGGGCCCTCAACCTCGATGGAGGAGGGTCGACGACGATGGTGATCAACGGCTCGATCGTCAACCGGCCGTCGAACGAGGGCCGCAGGGAACGGGCGGTTTCATCGGCCCTCGTTCTCCTTCCGGCACAGGACGACGGGGAGGAGTCCGAGCCCCCCATGGGGGCCGGGCGCTCCCTTCGCGGTGCGGCCCGTGCGGAGACGTGGAGGTCCATAGCCGCCGACCCCGCGTCCACCGGTGGGCTACGGA
>JBOGXG010000025.1:0-3449 GCA_050694195.1 Actinomycetota bacterium
TCTTCGCGGTGATCGTGACGTTGGTGAATCTCCTCGTCGACATCTCTTACGCCTTTCTCAACCCGAGGATCAGGGTCCAATGAGCATCGCCGCCGCCGAAGCGCAGGAACTCGGTCTCGAATCTCAATCGGGACTATGGCGCGATGCGTTCGACCGTCTCAAGAGGAACCCCAGTGCCCTGATCGGCTTCGCGTTTATCCTGCTGTTTCTCGTTTCCGCGGTCTTCGCTCCGCTGATCACCTCGAACGGGCCCGGCGAGCAGGTGGGGAGCCTGGGGTCGAACGGCACTCCACCCAGTTCCGAGAACTGGTTCGGACTCGACGAGCAAGGACGCGACTACTTCGCGCGAGTCGTTTACGGTGCGCGGCTTTCCCTTCTCGTCGGAGTGGTTTCGGTCGCCATCGGCCTCACGATCGGACTCGTGCTCGGTAGCCTCGCCGGCTACTTCGGCAAGTGGGTCGATACCGCGATCATGCGCACGATGGACATCATGCTCGCGGTGCCATCGTTCCTCTTGGCGATCGCGATCGTCTCGGTCCTCGACCGTGGTGTTGTCCAGATCATGATCGCGGTCGGATTGATCCAGGTCCCGATATTCGCGCGCCTATTGCGGAGTGGGATCATCGCTCAGCGCGAGTCGGACTACGTGCTTGCGGCGCGCTCGATCGGCGTTCCTCCGAGGCGCATGATGATGAGACACATCCTCCCGAATTCGCTGTCGCCCGTGATCGTGCAGGGAACCCTCGCCGTCGCGACCGCGATCATCGAGGTCGCGGCGCTGAGCTTCGTAGGTCTCGGTCCCCGCGAGCCGGGGCTTCCGGAGTGGGGCCTCATGCTTGCGGAGCACGCCAGCCGTCTGGAGGCCGGGGCACACCTCGTGTTCTTCCCGGGCATGGCGATCGTGCTCAGCGTTCTCGGGTTCAACATGATCGGCGACGGTCTCCGCGAAGCACTCGACCCGAAGCTGAGGTCGTGAGAATGAGTCTCCTATCGGTAAGAGATCTCTCGGTCCAGTTCTCGACGCGCAAGGCGACGATCTATGCGGTTAACGGAGTGTCCTTCGACCTCGATGAGGGCGAGACGCTCGGGATAGTCGGCGAGTCCGGATGCGGGAAGAGCGTGACGTCCCTCGCGATGCTGGGGCTCCTCCCGAAGCAGGGCCGCGTGCCTACGGGCTCGGTCGAGTTCGGCGGGCAGGACCTCCTGAAACTGGAGGATGCCCAACTTCGGGACATCAGGGGCCGCGACATCGCGATGATCTTCCAAGATCCGATGACGTCCCTCAATCCCGTGCTGAGGGTCGGCCGCCAGTTGACCGAGAGCCTTAGGAAACACCTCGGGCTCGACAAGGACGGAGCCCGCGACGAGGCGGTGTCGCTCCTTCAACAGGTCGGCATCCCGGATCCGGAGCAACGTCTGCGCGACTACCCGCACCAGTTCTCCGGCGGGATGAGACAACGCGTCATGATCGCCATGGCGATCAGTTGCAAACCGAAGATCCTGATCGCCGACGAGCCGACGACGGCATTGGACGTCACGATCCAGGCTCAGATCCTGGAGCTGCTGAGAGATCTCGTTACGGAGCGAAGGATGGCGCTCATCCTCATCACCCACGACCTCGGAGTAGTCGCAGGGATCTGCGATCGGACGAACGTCATGTACGCCGGCCGCTTCGTCGAGACGGGGCCGACCGTCGAGATCTTCGCTCGCCCACGCCACCCCTACACGTTGGGGCTGCTGCAGTCGGTCCCGCGCCTCGACGCGGCCGACAAGGAACGATTGGAGCCGATCACCGGAACGGTCACGAGCCTCACGTCTCGGCCGACGAGTTGCTCCTTCGCTCCGCGCTGTCCTTATGCCGTGGACGAATCGCTGCGCGAGGTGCCGCTGCTCAGGCCCGTCGACACGCCGGATCATCTCGTGGCCTGTTTCAACCCGGTGCCCGATGAGGATCTGCCGTCGCGACCCGCGACGACAGGTGGGGGAGAGGCGTCCTCGTGAACGCGCCGGAGCAGGTTGTAGCGGATGATCTCGTAAAGGTCGAGGATCTCAAGGTCTACTTCCCGATCAGGTCGGGGCTCATCTTCGAGCGTCATATCGGAGACGTGAAGGCCGTGGACGGGGTCACCTTCTCCATCGGTAAAGGAGAGACCGTGGGGCTCGTGGGGGAGTCCGGTTGCGGGAAGACGACCGTGGGACGAACCATCCTTCGTCTCTACACCCCGACCGAGGGCCGCATCCTCGTCGAGGGCACCGATATCGCCACTCTGTCCGAGAAGCAGCTCCGCGCCATGCGTAAGCGGATGCAGATGGTGTTCCAGGATCCTTACTCGTCGCTCAACCCGCGCCAGAACGTAGGGAACATCGTGGGTGAGCCTCTCATGGTGCACGGGATGGACAAGCGAGAAGCAGGGAAGCGAGCGCGCCACCTCTTGGAGGTCGTTGGGCTTCCGAGCAACGCCGTGAATCGTTATCCGCACGAGTTCTCGGGAGGTCAGCGTCAACGCATCGGCCTCGCCCGCTCGCTCGCACTCAATCCGAGGTTGATCGTCGCCGACGAGCCCGTCTCGGCCCTCGACGTATCGATCCAGGCGCAGATCATCAACCTGCTCGAAGACCTCCAGGACGAGTTCGAGCTGACCTATCTATTCGTGGCGCACGATCTCGCCGTGGTGAAACACATCTCCGATCGCATCGTCGTGATGTATCTCGGCAAGATCATGGAGATCGCTCCCTCGAAGCAGCTTTACTCGCAGCCGCTCCACCCGTACACCCGCGCTCTCCTGTCCGCGATACCGATCCCGGATCCGGTCGTCGAGAGGGATCGCAAGCGCATGCTGATCCCGGGCGACATCCCATCGCCGGCTGCTCCGCCGTCGGGCTGTCGCTTCCACACACGCTGTCCTTTCGTGCAGGAGACGCGCTGTCACGACGAGGTGCCGGAGCTACGCGAGCTGCGGCCCGGCCAGACCGTGGCGTGCCACTGGGCCGAAGAGATCGAGGCGGGCGAGATCAAGCCGCGCGTCATAGCCGCCGAGGCCAGCGCGGCCCCCCTCTCTTAACGACACGGATAGGCGACCCGCACCCGGATAGCCGCCGCCAGAGCCGCGCCGTTCCCGCTTTGCCGCAATCACGAGGCTGCTACTCCCACGCCTAGTCTCGCGGCTCCGGCGGGCCGCGCTTCTCGTCCCGTGACTCCCTGCGACGCTTCTCTTCGGGTGCCGGCGACGTCAGTTTCCCCGCTTCCCGGTCCCTTTTCGTCTTCTCCTGGTGACAGGGCCAGCAACGGGGGCCGAGATTGGTGTAGCAGGTCGGCCCGCCGTCGTTCCTAGGATCGAAGTGGTCGATCTCGTACCCGAGCCGCCTCCCGCAGTCGATGCAGGCAACCCCTTCGAAATCGGGGGGCCGACCGAGATGGAGAGCGGTCTTCACCTCCACCGGGATGTGCT
>JBOGXG010000026.1:0-5239 GCA_050694195.1 Actinomycetota bacterium
GTTCACTACACCGTACACAGCCGACGGCGGCGCGGACGCGTCGTTTGGACACGCCTTCTTTCGTCGTGACCTGGGTCCTGAGATCGGCTCGATGGGAACGCGGGTGACGAAGCCGGCAGCTCCCCGCATCGACGAGTGGCAGGACACGGGGGTCGCGCAAGTTACTGATCCTGTGGGGGATGCAGGCGCACCCCTCTCGGGCGCGGACCTGACGAACTTGAAGATGGCGTTTCGCCCGGACTATCGTGATCTTTACCTGAAGCTCGAGATCGAAGGATTCCCTACGATCGATCCAGTTGTGGTGTACGGGGTCAGGTTTTCGACGACTTCAGGTCGGTTCGAGCTCCGAATCACGAGCGACGCGAGCAGCATATTCCAGCTGTTCCATTGTCACGACTCCTGGACGTCATGCCACGAATCGGCTTCCGTTCAGGGAGGCTTCGGCACGACCGGGACGTCAGCCGTGGTGGCGTTGCCGCTCCGAGCTCTCGGCTTCGAAGACGGCGGCATCATCCGACGGATCGGTGCCTTCAGTGCGATACGCATGCCGCTGGGCCGCCTCCTGACCATCGACAACATCAAGGCGTGACTCATCGAGCGAAGGATTGCTTACTTCGTCCGATAACAACGCAACGGCACGCACCCAACAATTCTCGTCCGGCGCTCCCGCGCTCACGTATCCCCCACATCTGTTCCGCGCCATCGTGGCGATCCCGCCGGACTCGCGGCGATCTCCTCTCTAACGCAAAGGTTTTTGGCGCCGGTCGAGGTCGACCCGCAGCCGGTCTAGAACCATCGTCGCTCCGGTCGCCGGGCCGCCGAGACCGGTGAAGACCTCGACGTCTTCGAGCTCGCCCCCGTCGGACAACCCGATGGAGTTCAGGGGCAGTGAGAACACGATGCGCTTCCCGGTCGTACCGAAACCGCCCTGTAGCGAACCCAGCTTGTTGCAGGGGGGCTCCCAGTCCGTGCCGCACGTGAAGAGCTCGAAGGAGCCGCCCAAGGCGGAGGTGACACGTACCTCGTGATTGCGACCCTCGGCCACGAACCGGAGCCCGTACACGAGGAGGGGTGGTCCCACTGCCGTCCGTGGTCCTACGCCCATGGGGGGAAGCTCCTCGAGCTCCTCGACAACGAACAGATCCCCGTACCCCGGACGGTAGGCGATACGAGCACCGATCAGGTCGGCCCCCCGGTCTGACAGAACGCGCCCGACATCCGAGTCTGGATCCTCTTGCCCGACCGTTCCGAGGGGAGGGATACAAGTCGCACCGATGCAAAGGACGTCGGGATCGGGCTCCGGCGGCGACGCCTCTCGCCCGATCCCCGACCACCTGTCGGTCCCCATATCGCGAACGAAGAAGTCCCATTCCTCGTTAGTATCGCCGGGGACAAGATTGTCGGCGCAGCTCGTGAAGAGCGCGAAGCGGCCGTTGCTGCTGAGTGCCGATGAGAAGGAGTCCGTCGCCTTGCAAGCATTGGTCGACGTCTCCGTCGTTGAGTCGCCTCCGTTCAGCGCGGTAGACGTCCAGTGCAGCGAACCGGTTCTTCGGTCGAAGACGAATGTATCGTTGTCGCCGGGGATCAAAGAACACTCAATGGGAAGTTGTGGACAGCTCGTCCCCTTGTCAGCCTCGAAGAAGCTCGTGAGGCTATGGAATGAGACGAAACGACCGTTCGGGCTGATGCTGGCACCCGAGTGCACGCCCGAACAGGACCCACCGGTGTTGCCGCCGCCGCCTCCCAGTTCTCCTTCTGTACCGGTGGAGTCAACCGATACCCGCTCCGTCCGACCCGTCTTGAGATCGCGCACGAAAACATCGGGCATACTCGCCCTGAGGTTTCCCGTCTGACACGGATCCCAGTTCGTATCTGAGGGGATGAACTTCTCTACGTTGCTGACGAAGACGACGTCACGTCCATCGTTGCTTATCTGGCGGCCCCCCTCTGCAAGTGTAAGGGTGTCACCATCTAGGAGGCCGGGCTCGGTTCCGTCGTTCAACCACGTCGCACGCTCTTCCTTGCCGGTTTCCATGTCGTGGACGAAGACATTCTTCTGACCACTCGTGTAAACGACGAACCGACCGTTGGCGCTGATGGAAGGAGCTTCGCTGTGACACTCCTCGCAGGTGGACACGATCCGCATCGTCTGAGACCGATCCAGATCTCGAACGAAGATGTCCGATGTGTCGTTATCGTCGCCCGGAACAAGGTTGTCCGCCTCACTGCCGAACGCGACATAGCGGCCGTTGGCACTGATCGAGGACGCATACCGTGGAACGGAACATAGAGGCGCGCACTCCGCCCTGGGAGTCTGCTCCTCGTCGTTCCCGAGGGAGACCCTTGTTGTGGTCCGATCGTTCCGGTCGTGGACGAACGTATCCCAGTCGAGATTCGTGTCCCCATCCACGAGGTTCGCCGCGATGCTCTGGAAGGCGACATATCTACCGGTCTCGCTGATCGAGGGGCGCACCGATGTATACCTCCCGAGCAACTCCTGACCTGTGGGCAGAGCCTGCGACCCATCAGATGCCACGGAAAGTCGAACTACGTTGCCATCGCTCCGGTCGCGCAGATAGATGTCACAGGCCGCGTTCGTGTCCTCCTCGACGAGTGGGGCAGAGGAGGAGAAAACCACGTAGCTGCCGTCGGCGTTGATGTCCGATCCGGGGCAGACATGGTCGGTGATGCCCAGGGACGCGGCGGACGAACGGACGCTCGCCCCGTGTGCCTGTTTCCCCTCGGAGGTTAGCGATACCAGCTCGGTCCGGCCGGGGCGCGGGTAAGCGCCGCTCGGCGGCACTAGAGTTGCCATCAGAGATAGGAGGGCACCAAGAAATAACGCCCGTCCGCGGGCCCGAGAAAGCATGGTTCTCCCCCTTGAGATGGCTCGTTCGAAGGTGCGGGACTATCCGAATAAGAGATTCACCACCCGCTCGCGAGCTACCTTTGAGCACAAGTGATCATCGGAAACATCGGGGCCAAGGCGAACGCTAGTTACGCCGAGTCAGCGCTTTTACCCAATCGACGACGAGCGCCTTGTTCGGGTCCCACGGATCGGTCCCGAAGCCCCGCTCGAGGACCCGGACCTTGTCTCCCTGAACGTGGATGTAGGCGTAGGAAACGTTGTCGTTCTCGTTCGTCTCCAGGATGGTGTCTCGGGCATCTACCTGCGCCCGCACTACGTAGTAGCCGTCCGGGTTGTCGCCGAACTCAACGTAGTTCCCGGGTGTGTCCCACGTGTAGATGTCCGTCCAACCCGTGCTCAGGCCCATGTAGGCCTCTGTGAAGTCATCGCAGGAGCTCCGACTGCTCGCCGCGCGATCGTGGACGAAACGCTCCCATGAGTTCATCATCACGTCACCGAAGCAGAACCCGGATTTGTGACCCTTGCCGGCCCGGGCGAGCTCGCCGGACTCGCGGTCGACCACATCGAAGAGATCCATCCGCGCGAAGCCGGTGAAGTGGTAGTGACCGTGGGTCTTGTGGTACTCGTACGTGCCCGCGCGCCGCTCCTTGGTCGCACCGTTCGCGTAGTGCACCAACTGGAACATCGGAGCCTCTCCAGTAGCCGCGTCGGTCACGGGAGAGAACCTCAGCTCGAGGGGGCCGGCCCCCGCGTTCTGCGGTCCCACCGATAGACGCAGGCATCTCCGCGCCGACTCCTCGGCCATCTCGTCGAAGCCGCAGGAGCCCGTTTCCTTAGGACGGCCCCCTTGCACGTAGGTTACCGGCACCACCGTCGAGGGCGGCCGGAAGGTGAACTGGAAGGGGGGCTCGAGCCGCAGGTTGGGGGCCAGGATCCGGCGCCCCGCAGGTCTCGCCGGCGCGTCCTCAAGTTTCGCTCGCAACCGGAAGGCGCTTTTCGACATGCTGAACGGCCGCACGGAAACCGTCCAGGTCCCGACCCGAGGCCGCTTTACGAAGATCTCTTGCGAGTAGAAACCTGTGGCACCGGGCTTTATCGTCCTTCCACGCGGGTCCTTTAGCCGGAGGTTGATGAACTCGTTACCCATGGGGTAGTCGAGCGCCACCCTCAGTCGAGCACCGGGCTCGACGATCTTCAGCTTGTACTCGAAGCACCTCTGCTCGCAATCGTGGGCCTTCCGGTACTTCTGGAGGCTCTTCACGTAGGGCCCGTGCCAGAAGACCGATTCACCTTTCGATAGAGCCGCGATCAGAGGATGGGCGGCCCGCGCGGGCGCCAGCAACGAGCCGACAACCAGCGCCACGGCGGCAAGGAGGCTCAAGGAGCGAGCGAGACGGATCCCCATAACCCGGTATTCGACGGTGGCTGCTCGTTACCCTCCCGCCTCCTTAGGTGGCACATCTCTGCCACGGCTGTAGGAGTGGAGCAGGGTTACCAGAGCATCGGGCTTGCGTACTCATCTAATAGCGGCGGACGACTAAGGAGACCCCTGATGCGTGCCATGCGTTTCACCCTATCCACCGCACTACTGGCCTCGATGTTCTTCGTCGGCAGCGCAGGCGCGGGTCCGGCACGAACCGTCGTCGGGACCGACCCGGCGGGCGACTGGAGCTCGGACGAGAACCTGGCGCCGATCGGAACCTCGATCGGTCAGGATCTGACGGAGGCGGCGGTAACGATGGCTGACGACGGCACCCTGGAGTTCCAGATCCACGTCGCGGAGATGCCCGACTTCGACCCCACACTGAGCGGGTTCTACTCGTGGGGCTTCCGGGTCGGGAAGCAGGCAAGGAGCCTCACCAGCTGCGGCAACTTCCTCGACGACTGCGAGTCGAGAGAGAACTTCGCGGTCATAGGTGACTGCACCTACACCGAGACCTCCGTCGGCCCTCAAGACGTCGGGATGCTGGATTGTGAGCGGCTCGGCGAGGTGCCGGCCACCTATTCGCCGGACGGTGTGATCTCGATCCCCGTCCCGCTGGAGATGCTGCAAGTGAGTCCCGGAACCACCCTCAAGATGAAGAAGCATTACGTCTGGGCGGCGCCCTACTCGTTCGTATTCGCGGGCCCGGATCCTTCGGCCTACAACTACGACTGGATGAAGCTGACGGAGAACTTCACGGTCACCGCACGATAAGAGTTTCCCACCGATCGAAGAGAAATCAGGGTGGAGGAGCGATCCCCGCCGCGACGGTCACAGAATGGATGCGGTCTCCCGGTACCGGCTTCACCAACTCGAACGGGACCGCGAAGACCATCTCCTCTCCGGTCGTTCCCACTCCGCCCTTCAGGTCCCCGAGCTTGGTGCAA
>JBOGXG010000027.1:0-20585 GCA_050694195.1 Actinomycetota bacterium
TCACTTGGTAGAGCGCCGCCATGGCATGGCGGAGGTAACCGGTTCGATCCCGGTCGGGTCCACCGAACCTGACACTGCGCGAACCAGGGGCGGAGTCCGGTAGGTCGGGACGATCTCTTCCCGGCCCATGACCTGGATCTCCTTGATGAGGTTGCGCAAGAGAGCCTTTTTCTGCTGCGCAGAGCCCGCCGTCAATAGGTCCGGCAGGCGCTCGGCCCACTGAGCTACTTCTGCCGCGCTTATCGGCTCAAGAGGATCGCAAACGGGCTCTTGGGCGAGTTGCCGTTCCTCTGCCTCCAGGGCTTCGATGCGGGCCTTCAGCATGCCGATGCGCTCCTGGCAATCGGAAGGGGACAGCGATCCCTCCTCGAAGGCCGCGAAGTAACGGTCGAGGGCGCGGCGCGCGCCGGCCTGTTGCTGACGCATGCTCGCGATCCGCTCCTCTGTCTCCTCCCTGCTCTTTCCTTCGGCCACAGTGGCTTCCGCGAGCGCCTCTGCGATCAGCTCGCCGTCTGAGTAGACGTCGACCATCTGCTCGATGACCGCCTCCTCAAGCGCAGCTTTCGGTAGGCGGTCGGCGGCGCACTCCTTGGTCCCGTAGCGATAACGCGTTGAGCACGTGTAGTAGTGGTAGAGCGCGCTCCTTCCCTTGGCGGACGTGCCGATGAACGCGCGCCCGCACAGCCCGCAGCGCACGACCCCGGACAGAAGGTAGTCGGTCGCGTTTCCGCGCCGCAGCGCGTGCGATTCGCTGCGCTCGGCGAGAAGTTCCTGCGCGCGCTCGTAGTTCTCCTCGTCGACGAGGCCCTCGTGGAGCCCCGCGAACTCCTGGTTTCTGAAGCGCACCCTTCCCGCGTAGATCGGGTTGGACAGGATCGAGTGCACGATGGGATGCGCGAACGGCATCCCGTTCTTGGTCCGAAAGCCCTCCGCGTTGAGGATGTTGGCGATCGCCTTGGTGCCCTTGCGACCGGTCACGTATAGCTCGAAGATGCGCCTCACGACGACCCCTTGGACCGGCTCCGCTACGAGCAGCTTCGAGGCGTCGTCGCGCACGTAGCCGTAGGGCACCTTGCCCATGACCCACCGGCCCTGTGAGGCGGCCCGCTCCATGCCCGCGATCACGCGCTCGACGATCGTGGTGCGCTCGAACTCGGCGAACACCCCGAGCATCTGGAGCATCATCTTGCCCGCTGCTGAGGAAGTGTCGAATGGCTCGGTTGCAGACCGAAGCGAAACGTCGACTCGGTCGAGCTCTTCGGAGAGCTGCACGAGCTGGCGCACGTTGCGAGAGAGCCGATCGACGCGGAATACGAGGAGCAGTTCATAGACGCCAGCCTGCGCCTCGGCCAACGCCTGCTGCAAGCCCGTCCGGTCGAGGGTCGCTCGTCACCCATAGAGGAACGATCACGATCGCCGCCGGTGTTGTCAACTACGACGGAATTGCAGAGACAGTTGCTAGGACGTTTGTCCCGATCGAGGCGACCTGGGCGGGAGTCGGTTGCAGAAACAGCTCAGGGCTCATGCAGGGCAGCTTCACGTCGATCGTCAGCCCCTAAGTCCCCTCCCTCGCTTGGATTAGGATTGGGAAGATGCGTTTGCAACGGAGGCTGGCTAGGTCGGGGACGTCCTTAGTTGTCCTAGGGATCGTGGGACTGATGACCGTCCCGACGGGCGCGCGCACAGGAAGCGAAGGTCTATTGCCCGAGAACGCCAGCTGTGAATGGCTGGCGTTCTCGCCTGCCTTCGCCCATGACGAGAGCGCCTTTTGTGCCGGACCATTCCGACGAGACTCAGCTCTTGAGTTCGGATTCTTCGTGAGCAAGGACGGTGGATCGTCGTGGAGTCGACCGGCTGCCGCTGGGATGCGATTCGGAACGACAAACAACCTTATCGGACAGCTCACCGTCTCACCGCTCTACGAACAGGACCGAACCGTGTTCGTGACGACATCGGACGGATTGTGGCGGACCACCGACGATGGGGAGAACTTCGAGCTCATCAATGACATCGTGAGGCCGATCCCGGACGCTCTGTCCGAGTACACGGAAACCACGGGCCTCCCGGGGATCCAACCCGAGGGACCTCACGTGGCCTTTGCGTACGCCAACGGCGCGCTCTCGGCCAAGGTCGACCCACCGCTACACCTCCCGATCGCCGGCTCACCGGAGGAGGACGTTCGCTTCGTCGTCCCCCCGACGTTCGACGAGGACGGTCGCGCCCTCGCCTTCTCTCGGTTGCAGGGCGCAGATGGTGTTTACCGCATACGCCTCTATGGATGTACCCGCGAGTTCGCCTGTGGTGAACCGCTCTTCGAGTTCCCGTCAGGGTACTTCGTCAAGGCGTGGTTCTCCTCCGACTACTCGGAGAGCGGAACCATGTTCGTACAGATGACGCGCCCGCTTGGTGAATTGGAGGACAAGGGCGAATTCATGTTGTGGCGCTCGGACGACTTCGGGCGCACCTTTAAGCCTTGGACCAGCGTCAATCGGCTATTGACGGAGGTCGCCGCAGGCGGCGGTTCGCATCTGACTTCCTTTTGGATGGCCCCGCATCCACTTCGTCCAAACGAGATGTATGTACGGATCACCTTCAGCCCGAAAGATAAGCAGCAGGTCCCCCCCGCACCACCCGCGCACCGTCTCCTTCGCAGCACGGATGGAGGCGAGACATGGAAGCTTGTGGCCTACGGATTGGATATCCGGCAGCGAAGCAACCGATCGAAGAGGCCGTCTTTGCAATGGAACGTGTATGGCCCGGCCTTCATCTCCTTTCAGGCAAACGGCAAACTGTTCGCTTTGGGCAATCGCTTTGGGGTCGACTCCTATAGCGGTCCCTACTGCTCCGTCGACAGGGGCAAGACCTGGACGCAACTGTGTCCATGAGTGTGTACGAGCTTCAGGGGGAACGTCGGTCGAGTAATTAGAGCCTCAAGTCCCAAGGCCGGGGATCTGCCTATTTCGGCCGGTCGGCTGAATCGCAACCGGGCCAGGGTGCAAGGCTGGAAGTTGGCGGTTCGCGCAGTGTTCTCTTAAGACCACCATCACGAAACCCAACCCCAGAGCTTCGAGCGCCGACCGTGCCCATTGGGCAGAGGTAACCGGTTCGTGGCGGACCGACCGAAACCCGGATGCAGGGATAGTCGTCGTCGGCACAGAAAGTGGCACGCGACATCACCCCTCACATGAGACCAAGAACACGAAAGGGCGGACATGGCTAGGAATCGATGGTTGGCGATCTTCGCGATGACGATTGTCCTGGTGCCGCCGGTCACTGCGGCGGGGGCCGACGAACCCGTCGACACCTGGCCCACCCTGGTGGGTATCGATTGCCTCAACGACCGCTTCAACCCCGTCAGGGAGGACGGTACGAAGGACCCCGAGGGGGACCCGGAACCAGGCAGCCCGGAGTGGATCGCCCGCGACGGCGAGCGTCTTCAGTGCGACAACCAGCGGGACTACGACCGTCGGACCCAACCCTTCGCGCACACCACCTCGGCCCGATATGGAGAGGATTGGTACCGACAGCCTTTCCTCCATGACGACGTTCGCTTCCGATTCGACTACTTCCCGACCGGAACCGGACCGGGTGGGGTTCCTGCCATGGAGGTGTATCGGCCCTGTTCGGACGGCGACTGCGCCGGCCTACCCCAAGAGTTGCAGCGGTTCGAACCTCCCTATCCGGTCGTGATCATCCACCACGGGTTCATCGCGCAGATGACGCACCATCGCTTCAACGCTCAGGCGTTCGCGGAGGCCGGCTACCTTGCGATCAGTGTCAACGGCACCCACCCACTAACCGGAGCTCCAAACGTCCAACGGAACGTGAACGCCGGCCTCGTCCTCGACTGGCTCGCTTCCGATGCTTCCGGAGAGATAGGCGATCAAGCGGACCTCGATCGCGTCGCAACGGTCGGTCACTCGCAGGGTGCCGCAGCTGCGCTCAGCTACCAGGGTGATCCTCGGGTGCACACGATCATCGCGTGGGACGGCGGTGACGGTATCGCCGACAACAACATGTCGCAACCGATCATGTACCAGCGCACCGATGGTGCGTTCTCCGCTCCGCAGAACTCGGCGCGAACCGACTATCCGGCCGGGCGCGATCGTGGACTCGAGACATACGCCACCCACAAAGAGCGTGGTCTGGACGTGTACCACGTCACCTTCCGCGGCGACGAACCACATCGATTGGAACGGCAACGGGGTCGGGAGCCTTGCCGGCAATCGGCTCGCCGAGCTATTGATCAACTACTACAGCCTCGCATGGCTGGATCGCCATCTGATGGGAAGACTGGTGTTCGCTCCCGACGGCAGCGTCGTTACGTCGGGGGACCGAAACGAGGCGGAGGAGCGCGTATTCCGTCAGGCTCAGGCGCAGGACGCTTTCGATCGCCTTACGGCGTTGAAGTTCGATGACTCGGCCGACATCCACAACATCAGCATGGGGTGGTACGACCCGGTGAAACACGCGACCTCCGGTGACCCTTTATATGGAGGCAACGTCCCCTATTCCATCGACGGGTTGTGGGTGACCGATCGCTTGGCCCAGGAATTCCGGTCGTTTTGCTCGATCTCGGTGCCCGACTACGTCGGAGGCAGCGATGGAAGCCCCGGGGCTCCCGTTGCTGCGCGCGCCGCCAGCGGAGCCGACGGAGACCTCCGCTTCACCGGCTGTCCGACCGGTCCGACCGGTCCGACGCTACTCGCCACCGCGATGACGTTGGCACTCGAAGGGCAGGGATCTAGCCGAGCTCTCGTTTCCCGGCTATCCGTGGTGGACGATCCCGATTCCAGCGTTGTCGACCGCACGGTGGACTTCTACGCCGACGGACTGTTCATCGGATCGGCGACCACGGACGCGAGCGGGAGGGCCCGTCTTGTCGTTCCTCCTCGGTACCGGGGAGGTAGCCACGCGTTCGAGGCGCGTTTCGCCGGCGACGATGAGTACGGGAGCTCATCGGCGACGACAGATACCTAAGGGAACCATCCGACTTGCCACTACACTTGTAACCCAAGGAGGGCAAGCGCATGATCTACGGGGGCGGGCTGGTGGCGCTGGTCCTGCTCGCATTCTGGATCTATTGCATAGTCGACGTCATCGCGACGGACGAAACCTTGATCCGGAACCTTCCTAAACTCGTGTGGCTCCTGATCGTGATCTTCCTCCCCACCGTCGGCTCGATCGTGTGGCTGCTGCTCGGCCGTCCCCAACGAGCCGGCTTCGCTCCGGGTGACTCCGGCTATCGAGCGGAACCCCGCGGGGGCCGGGTCGATCGTAGGGCGCCGCGCTCACTTGGGATCATCGCTCCCGATGACGACCCTCGCTTCCTCGCCGAGATGGACGAACGCGCCAGACGGCTCCGGAAGTGGGAGGATGATCTCAAGCGTCGTGAGGATGAGCTGGGCCGTCGTGAGGATGGCGAAAGCGACCACTGATCGTTCCCTGCGGACCGTACGGACGCCCGTGATCGACCACCGGGTTTGATGTCACAAATACCTTGCCGAACCCCGGGCGCGGGGCCTAACTTCTTAGGTGCGGATGGCTGGGGTGGAAGGAGGGGCTATGAGCTTCAGACGTCTCAGCGCTTGGTCGGGGGTTGCTTTCGTCGTCCTCATCCTTGCCAGTAGCTTCATCGCCGGTGAGTCGTCGCCTACGGTGACGGACTCTCCCGAGGAGGTGACGAGCTATCTCGTCGACAACAACGATGCCCTACTCGTCGGGAACTTCCTTAGTTCCCTCGCCGGCGTCGCCTTCGTCGTCTTTCTCGCCGGCCTCTATCAGAGGCTTCGGGAGACCGATCGGCAGACCGGAGAGCCGTGGGCCTTCATCGGTCTGATCGGAGCGATCCTCCTCGGCGTCGCCGCCACGATCGCTCAGGCGGCCGCGTCGGTTGCGATCCTCCGCGCCGAGGAGGGCACGGGGGTCGCGGCCGCGTTCTTCGACCTCTCGCTGATGGGTTACGCGCTCACCGGCGTGATGATCACGATCATGTTGATCGGCTTCAGCATGGCGATGGCAAGGGCGCGCCTGATGCCGATGTGGGTCACTTGGCTCGGGTACGTCGGAGCACTCGTCGGTCTCGTCGGTTCGGCGAGCGCAGGTTCGAGGTCGGACACGCTCGGCTTCATCGGTTTCCTAGCCTTCCTCGTATTCACGCTATGGGTTCTCTCGGTTTCGGTTCTGCTGATGCGAAGCGAGAGCGCGCCCGTGACGGCTTCCCCCGCCTAGTTCCACCAGGACGAAGGGGGCGGAGGACGATCCTCCGTCCCCCCAGTACCCGCGCCGGTTACCGAGAGGTCGTATAAGACCGCGATGATGAGGCGATGCGGGTCATCCCTTTCCTCCTGATTACCGCGCTCCTAGGCTGCGGCGCCTGCACCGACGGCGATGATCCCGCGCCGAAGCCATCCCCGGAACCAGCCCCGTCCGATCAGACCGCGCCCGCGTCACCCACCGCTACCGATGTGAGCGCCTGTCCGAACCAGGACGACGCGATCGCGGGAGCGGGGGACCGCCCGTCGCTGACGGGGGATGTCGACGGCGATGGGGCCGACGACGTCGTTACGATCGCCCTCGACGAGGCCGGCCCCCGCGGCTGCACCGCGTTCCTGATAGTCGCGACCGGCTTTCGTAACTCGTCGGTACCCATAGATCAAGAGGGCATGAGCACCGAGGTCGGTTTCCCCGCCCTCGTCCGCCTCGCGGAGATCGACGGGCAGGCAGGGCTCGACGTCATCGTCAACCTCGTTGCCGGCGCCTCGACCCAGTTCGCCGGTGTCTTCACCGGCGGCGGGGAGCCCGAGCGCTTGAGGTTCGAGCAGCCGACGGAGTTCGGTGACCTCTTCCCGACCGGCAGCAGCGTCGGTCATCTCGAGGCCTCCGATTGCATCGGCCCGGGTGCGATCGTCATCTCGGAGGCGGTACCGAAAGGTGCCCAGTACCAGGTGACGAGGACCGCCTACGTGGTCGTGGACGGGAAGCTGGCGCCGCAGGAGGAGGGAGTGACGACCGAGCGGCTCCCGTTGGACCGCCTCGATCGCTTCCCCGAGTTCCGGGCGTCTCCCTTCGGGAGCTGCCCCACCGAGTAGGCGGGGTCGCACCGGACATCTTGGACAAGTGGTGCATCGGCACTGGGACCAACTGTCCTTTTAACAAGGAAAGCGGGCAAATCGGGGTTTAATGCCGTTCGTTCGGGAAGCAAGAGAGGCAAGCCCCCGAGACGGGACCCGCCGTCTCCTCGCCAAGGAGGGATAGATGCGCCGTCGAGCATCAGTCGTGATCCTGGCCGCACTGGCCGTAGCGCTGTCCACTGCGATATCCGCAGCAGGATCCGAAACCACGTACCGGACGATCACGGAGGCCGACGCCGCCCGCGCGATCGAGCTGAAAGGTCCCGTCCCCGACTGGTACACGCCGCAGCTACACGCAAAGGTCGTTGCCGCGGGCCAGCAAGGTAAGACGGTCCCGCTGCCGGAGGGCGTGAACGTCCCGGCGACCGGCCTCGCCTTCACCGGCATCCGGCCCGGAGCCTGGATCATCTTCCCCGCAGGCTGCACCACGAACTTCGTATTCGGCGGTGGTACGTCGATCGGTACGGCCGGACATTGCGTCGGCCCGGGCGACGAGGTGACTCTCATCGCGGCCCCCGGCGTGCTGATGAATATCGGTACAACGCGTTTCAGCGTCGACAACGGCATCGGTGATGACTTCGCGCTGATCGACATCTATCCCGAGATGCAGGAGTTCGTGAACCCATCGATGACCCACTTCGCCGGGCCTACCGGCTCGGGGGACCCGCAGTTCGGCGATCCCATCGTCCACTCGGGGCACGGCCTCGTGATCGGAACAGGGGGAACGCCGCGGGCCGGGGTCGTGACGTACAGGGGGCCGGGTGAGGGAGGCGACGCCTTCGGTTGGGACGGCGCCGCGGCTCCGGGAGACTCGGGGAGCGCGGTGCGAAACGTCGACGGTTCGGCGGCCGGGGACCTGACGCACCTCGTCGTCGGGACGGAATACCTCCCCGCCTACATCGCCGGCACCGCGATCGCCCGGATGGAGAGTTACGCCGGCCCGGTGACGACCGCGAGCCTCATCCCCGATCCTCTCTGGTAGGAGGAGGAACGCCTCCGCCGACTACCTGATCTCGTGGCCTGCACGTTTATGGTGCAGGCCATGAGGCGCGACTACGACTTCGAGGAGATCGAGACCCGCTGGGCCGAGGAATGGGTCGAGAAGAACCCGTGGGCCGCGCCGGAGAAGCCGACGCGCGAGAAGCGCTACACGGTGACGATGTTCCCGTACCCCTCCGGCGATATGCACATGGGACACGTCGAGATCTTCTCGATCGCCGACGCGATCGCGCGCTACGCGCGGATGCAGGGCTACGACGTGCTCCACCCGCTGGGGTTCGATGCGTTCGGGCTTCCCGCCGAGAACGCCGCGATCAAGAGAGGCATCAACCCGAGGATCTGGACCTACTCCAACATCGATCAGTTGCTGAGTTCGGCCCAGCGCCTTGGGTGCTCGTTCGATTGGGACCGGCTGTTCCGGACCTGTGACCCTGAGTACTACAGATGGAACCAGTGGCTGTTCCTCCGCTTCTACGAGCGCGGTCTCGCCTACCGCGCCGCAGCTGCGGTCAACTGGTGCCCGAAGGACAAGACCGTGTTAGCGAACGAGCAAGTGATCGCGGGTCGGTGCGAACGCTGTGACACCCCCGTGGTGAAGAGACGCCTGACGCAGTGGTTCTTCAAGATCACGGACTACGCGGACCGTTTGCTCGACGACATGGAGTTGAACGTCGGGTGGAACGAGCGGCTGAAGATGCTGCAACAGAACTGGATCGGCCGTAGCTACGGGGCCGAGGTCACCTTCGACATCGCCGATTCCGAACGTTCCATGACCGTCTTCACTACGCGGCCCGACACGTTGTGGGGCGCGACGTTCTTCGTTATCGCCCCGGAGCACGAGTTGCTGGACGAACTCGTAGCCGGCACCGGCAAGGAGACCGAACTGGCGGCCTTCCGCGACGAGGTGGGACGCCTCAGCGAGATCGATCGCACCTCGACCGAGCGGGACAAGAAGGGGATGTTCACCGGCCGTTACGCGATCAATCCCGTGACCGAGGAACGGATCCCGATATGGGCCGCCGATTACGTCCTCATGGATTACGGGACGGGGGCGATCATGGCGGTTCCGGCCCACGATCAGCGTGACTTCGAGTTCGCCCGTCAGTACGACCTCCCCGTACGTGTCGTGATCCAGCCGGAGGGCGAGGCCTTGGACGAGGCGACCATGACGGAGCCCTACCCGCACGAGGGCGTGATGGTGAATTCGGGCCACTTCGACGGCACGCCGGCCGGTGCCGGGGTCGAGAAGGTCATCGGATGGCTCGAGAGCAACGGGATCGGCACCCGGGCGAAGACCTTCCGTCTCCGAGACTGGCTGATCAGCCGGCAGCGCTACTGGGGGACTCCGATCCCGATCGTCCATTGCCCCGACTGTGGCGAGGTCGCGGTGCCCGACGACGACCTACCGGTCGAACTCCCGGACGTCGTTGATTTCCAGCCGACCGGCGAAGCGTCCCCGCTCGCGACCGCGGAGGAGTGGGTGAACTTCTCATGTCCGGAGTGCGGGGGGGCGGCGCGGCGCGAGACGGACACGATGGATACGTTCGTCGACTCCTCCTGGTACTTCCATCGCTACACGGATCCTCGCAACGATCGCGTGCCCTTCGAACGCGCCAAGTCGGACGAATGGATGCCCATCGACCAGTACAGCGGCGGGATCGAGCACGGCGTGCTGCATCTCATATACGCGCGTTTCTTCCAGAAGGTCATGATGGACATGGGGATGGTGCGAGACCCCGAACCGTTCCCCCGCACCTTGAACCAGGGGACGGTCACGCGGGGCGGCAAGCGCATGTCGAAGTCGCGCGGGAACCTCGTGTCGCCGGCGGAGGCGTTCGAGCTCTACGGGGCGGACTCGCTGCGCCTCTACATGCTGTTCTCCGGCCCCCCCGAGCAGGACTTCGATTGGCCGGAGGAGGGCGTCACCTCGATCGGCCGCGTTTCCTATCCCTGGCTGCAGCGCGTCTGGCGCCTGTGCGAGGAATCGATCGAGGTGAGTGAGGATGCCGAGCCCGCAGAGGCAGAACTCGCGTTGCGCAAACAACTGCACAAGACGATGAAGATCGTGACGCGCGATTACGAGAACTTCGCTTTCAACACTGCGATCGCTCGGTTGATGGAGCTCGTCAACGAGACGTACCGCTACAAGGCCGCCGGAGGTGCACACGGTGGTGTGCTCGGGGAGGTCACCGAGGCGCTGTTGAAGATGCTTGCGCCGATGGCTCCCTTCCTCACGGAGGAACAGTGGCGGAGGCTCGGCCACGACACGTCGATCCACATGGCCCCTTGGGTGCAGTACGACGAGTCGCTCGCCCGCGAGGAGGAAGTGATGATGGTCGTTCAGGTGAACGGGAAGGTGCGCGACACGATCCCGGTGTCGCCCGAGATCACCGAGGACGAGATGCGCGAGAAAGCGCTGGCGTCCGACAAGATCAAGGCTCACCTAAACGGGAACGAGCCGCAGAAGGTGATCACGAAGCCGCCGAGGCTGATCTCGCTGGTGGTGCCGAAGAGCTGATCCCTTGACGAAGGAACCGGGAGTGGCGTACGTCACAGGGTGGCCGGCCGATCCGAGGTGAGATTGCGGGATGGACGACGTCCCGATCCCGCCAGCAGGTCTCACCGCCAGGCTGGAAGCGCTGGGCATCAGGAGGCGCGATGCGATCGCGGGGGCCGCCGTCGTTGCCGGCATCATCGTCGTCGCCCTGCTGTTGTTCGCCCGAGACGCACCTGCGATCGTCGCACCCCCGGCGAGCACCGCGGCCGCGCCCTCCCCGGGAGGCGCGCCCAGCGCGGCGGGTGCCCCCGTCCTCGTGCACGTGGCCGGGTTCGTGCGCGCACCTGGTCTCTACGAGCTGCCCACCGGTGCCCGTGTGGCGGACGCGATCGCGGCCGCCGGCGGCGCGCGCGATGCGGGGGATCTCGACGCGGTCAACCTCGCGCAGGTGGTGACGGATGGGCTGAAGGTCGAGGTGCCCCGGCGCGGCGCGGCCCCCGCGCCGTCGGCGTCGAGCACGGCTGCGGCCGGCGGAGGAGCGGTGAGTCTGAACAGCGCCGATGCATCGGTACTCGAGTCGATCCCCGGGATCGGCCCGGTGAAGGCGGCCGCGATCGTGCAGTACCGCACCGAGAACGGAGCGTTCACGTCGCTCGATCAACTGCTCGAGGTCTCGGGGATCGGACCCGCCACCCTCGAGTCGATCAGGCCGTACGTGACCCTGTGACGTCCGGGGTCACGTGAGCCGGACCGGGCGGCTCCTTTGGGCCGGCGTGGCGGGGATGGCAGCCGGGACCCTCCTCGGTGCGAGCGGATACGACGCGCGCGGCGGGGTCGCGATCGGGGCGATCGGCATGCTGCTCCTGGCTCATCGTCGCTCTCGTGTGGCGAGCATCGCGGGCGTGCTCAGCTTGAGCTGTGGGATGGGTCTCGTGAACTCCGCGGTTCGAGGGCCGACCACCGGCGTTCTTGCGGAGATGGCGAAAGGCGTGCCGCGCTGCCGCGTCGCCGGCGAGGTCGCGGAGAGCGCAGGAGGACTCGGAACGCTCGTTCGCGTCGACAGCCTTTCGTGCCACGGATGGGAAGACGTGCCCGAGCCCGGGGAGTTGATGCTCGACGAACGCGCGGCAGCGGGGGAGGTAGTGGAGGCGGACGGCTATCTAGTGCCCCTCAAGCGCGATGGCTTCGACGCCGCGCGCAAGAGGCTGGGTGCAGACGCGGCGTTCGCCGTCTCGGAGTTCGATCTCCATCGTCCGGAAAGGACGCTGCTCCGTGTGGCCGCGGGGGTGCGGGAGGGCATGCAGGATGCGGTCGCGAACCTCGAGCCCGGTAACGCCGCCCTGCTACGCGGCCTGACCATCGGGGACACCGCAGGATTCGATGCGGCATCCACCGAGAGCTACCGACGTTCCGGTCTGGCTCACCTGGTCGCCGTCTCCGGGAGCAACGTCGCGATCGTGCTGGGGGCTTTCGTTCTGCTCGCGCGGCCCCTCGGTCTGTATCCGCGCTTCGCCCTCGCGGGGGGAGCGCTGTTGATGTATGTGCTCATCGTCGGACCCGAGCCATCGGTCCTGAGGGCCGGCGCGATGGGAGCCATCGGCCTGCTCGCTCTCGCGGTGGGGGAGCGCTCCAGTCCAGCGCATGCGCTTGCACTCGCACTCGTGGCGGTCGTCGCCCTGAAGCCGGCGCTGCTTCATTCGACGGGACTTCACCTCTCGGCCGCCGCGACCGCGGGGATCGTCCTGTGGACGCCGGGGATCGCGGCGCGGCTGCGCCGGTGCCCCCGGGCGATAGCCGTCGCGATCGGGGTGACGCTTGCCGCTCAGATTGCGGTGGCGCCGCTCATCATCGGAGTATTCGGGCAACTCTCGTTGACCGGACCGGTGGCGAACGTCCTCGCCGCGCCGGCGGTCGCCCCCGCGACGATCCTCGGACTCGCCGCCGGGGTCACCGCGACCGTGAACCCGGCGATTGCCGGCGTGGTCGCACGCGCCGCGGAACCATTCGCATGGTGGATCGACGCGGTCGCGCGATCGCTGGGGATGGAATGGGCGGCCGTGGAGGTGGACCGGCGATTCGCCTGGGTCCTGCTCGTTCCCACGGTCGCGTTCGGGCTGGTGCCACTCAGAAGAGCGCGTAACCTTGAACCATGAACGTGTCGAGCCCGCGCGGTCTGATGCTGTCTTTCGGCGTGAGCTTGCTGTTGGCTCTCGTGCTCGGCTCTCTCTACTCCTGGATCGGTAACAAGGGTCTCCTCTACTGCATAGGAACGGTTCTCTTCGTCCTCGGTGTTCTCGTTCTCGTCATCGGGCTCCTCGGTGCCGTGGAACCCAAGGAGGGGTGGGCGACCGGCAGCAAAAGGACGGGACGCCGGAGCGTCGCGGCCCAGGTCACACGCGAGCATCCGAACCTCGAGGAGGCGACGCCTCTTCAACTCGGCGCCTGGGGGGTCATCGTCGGGCTCCCGCTGATCGCTCTCGGCCTTGTGGCTTTCGGCTTCGCCGCGGCTTAGGGTCCCGGGCATGAGTTCGTTCACCTGGACCCTCCTCGACGCCTCGGGCAACGAGATGAGGTCCACCGAGCCCTTCACCACGAAGGAGGAGGCCGAGGCCTGGATGGGTGCGGAATGGGCATCCCTCCTGGACGAGGGCGCCGAGTTCGTGTCCCTTCGTTCCGACGACCGGCAGATCTACCGGATGGGCCTTCGGGAAGGATGAGCCGGCCCGTCTACCTGCTCGCGGGTGAGCCGTTCCTCGTCGACGAGGCGCTGGATGAAGTTCGGCTGGAGGTCGGCGCCGGGCATCTCTCCGAGGACTCGTTCGACGCGGGGGCCGAGATCGCCGAACTGATGTCGGCGCTGGAGACTCCCTCACTCCTCGGAGACAAACGGCTCGTCATCCTTCACGACGCCCAGGATCTCAAGAAGGAACAGGTGGAGGCGATGGAGCGCTATCTCGCATCGCCGGCCCCTCATTCGATCCTCGTCCTCGTGGCCTCGGGCCGCACGAAGCTCGACAGTACGGTGAAGGCGATCGGCGCGGTCGTCGGGCTCGAGACGCCGAAGGGCAGACGCTTGGTCGGATGGATCCGACAGCGAGCCGGTGATCACGGTTTGAAGATCGACGATCGAGCGGGGTGGGCGCTCATCGACTCCGTCGGGAACGAGCTCCGCGACCTCGACGCCGCTCTGACGCAGCTCGCCACTCAGCATGGGAGCGGCGCACGCATCGGCGCGCCCGAGGTCCGCAGCGCGTTCTCGCGCCTCGCCGACCAGCGGATCTTCGCATTCACCGACGCGGTGGGGGATCGCAGGCTCCCGGTCGCGATGGGGTCGTTGCGGCGGTTGTTGGAACAGGGGGACGAGCCTCTGGTCCTCTTCGGCGCGCTCGCCTCACAAGTGCGCCGGATGCTGCGAGCACGGCGCTACGCCGACGCGGGATCCAAGGCGGTCGGGGACGCTCTGGGCCTGCCGGGATGGCGCGCCGAGCGACTCCAGAAACAGGCGAAGTCCTACAGGGAAGAGGAACTCGTCACCGCGATGGAGGTGCTCGCCGCCACCGATGTGGAGATGAAGGGCGGGGATCTATCCCCCGAAGCCGCGCTCGAGCGCGCCGTGGTTCAGATCGTTACCGGAGCGGTGCCGACGCCGATGTTCTAGGTGTCCCGAGCTAAGAGCCGAGCCTGCGCGCGAGACGAGACTTCTGGTTCGCTGCCTTGTTCTTGTGGATGATGCCCTTGGAGGCGGCCTGATCGAACGCCCTGCTGACCTCCTGGAAACGCTCCTCGGCCGAAGGATCGCCGGACTCCGCGGCGGTGAGGAAGTTCTTCACTTTCGTTCGCAGGGTCGAACGAGCGCTCTTGTTGCGCTGACGCCGCACCTCGCTCTGGCGGTTCCTCTTGATCTGACTCTTGATGTTGGCCATGCCGTCCTTGCACCTGCTCCTGTGTGGGGTTGGGGGCCAGGCGTTCTGCGCCTGCGCCCTTGTGAACCGACGCCACAGGTTACCAGCCCGGAGGGACCAGGTCCGGCGGGCACGGTTACGCTCGCCGGATGGATCAAGCGCACCAGAGAGCCGTCGCGGTCATCGCTCACATCGATCACGGGAAGAGCACGCTCTCGGACCGGCTGCTGCAGCTCACCGGGACGGTGTCGGACCGCGACATGAAGGAGCAGTTCCTCGATTCCATGGAGCTCGAGCGCGAGCGCGGGATCACGATCAAGGCGGCCGCGGTCCGGATGGAGTACAAGGCTGAAGACGGCGAAACGTACGAGATCAATCTCATCGACACCCCCGGTCACGTGGACTTCGGCTACGAGGTGTCGCGCTCCCTCGCCGCCTGCGACGGGGTCCTGCTGCTCGTCGATGCCGCGCAGGGCATCGAGGCCCAGACGCTCACCAACCTCTACCAGGCGGTGGACTCGGGGCTCGAGATCATCCCCGTGCTGAACAAGATCGATCTGCCCGCGGCGCAACCCGACAAGTACGCCGACGAGCTCGCCGCCTTGATCGGTGTGGATGCGGATGACGTCCACCGGATCTCGGCGAAGACCGGCGAGGGCGTGGCCGACTTGCTGGAGGCGATCGTGGCGAAGATCCCACCGCCGAAAGGGGATCCCGATGGTCCGCTCCGCGCGCTCGTGTTCGATTCGATCTACGACGCGTACCGCGGAGTGATCGCGTACATCCGGATCATCGACGGAACGCTCACGGCCCGCGGGGGGATCCGTTTCATGGCCACGGAGATCGACGCCGAAGCGGACGAGATCGGCGTGATGGCCCCCGAGGCGCGTCCGGTCGACAGGCTCGACACCGGTGAGGTGGGCTATCTCATCGCGGGGATCAAGGAGGTCTCCGACGCCAAGGTCGGCGACACGGTGACGAGCCGGGGGCGCGAGGGGGCCGCGGAACCCTTGCCCGGCTATCGCGAGCCGAAGCCGATGGTGTACGCCGGCATCTATCCGATCGAGGGAGACGATTTCCCCGTGCTGCGCGACGCGCTGGACAAGCTCAAGCTGAACGACGCCGCGCTCGTGTTCGAGCCGGAATCATCGGGGGCGTTGGGGTTCGGCTTCCGCTGCGGTTTCCTCGGCCTCCTGCACATGGAGATCGTGCGCGAACGACTCGAGCGGGAGTTCGACCTCACCCTGATCGCCACGGCCCCCTCCGTCGGTTACGAGATCGAGCTGCAGGACGGGACGAAGCATGTGGTGAGGAACCCAACCGAGATGCCGGACCCGAGCTCGATCGAGGAGATCCTCGAGCCGTACGTCTCGGTCATGGTCGTGAGTCCGTCCGATTATGTGGGAACCATCATGCAGCTCTGTCAGGAACGGCGCGGCGAGCTGAAGGAGATGCACTACCTGTCGCCTGAGCGCGTCGAGATCCGTTACCACATGCCGCTCGGCGAGATCATCTTCGACTTCTTCGATCAACTGAAGAGTGGCACCAAGGGGTACGCATCTCTCGATTACGAGCCCGTCGGGCTGAACGCGTCGAACCTTGTAAAGGTTGACGTGCTCCTTAATCAGCAACCCGTGGATGCGTTCTCGACGATCGTGCACCGCGATAAGGCGTACCAGTACGGGAAGACCATGACCGAACGCCTTCGCAAGCTGATCCCGCGCCAGATGTTCGACGTCCCGATCCAGGCGGCGATCGGGTCGCGCGTCATCGCACGCGAGACGGTCAAGGCGAAGCGGAAGGACGTTCTCGCCAAATGCTACGGCGGCGACGTCTCCCGCAAGCGGAAGCTGCTCGAGAAGCAGAAAGAGGGGAAGAAACGCATGAAGCAGATCGGCTCGGTCGAGGTTCCCCAAACCGCGTTCATCGAGGCCCTCCGAGTTGATACGGACGGCAGACCATGACCCTCACCGGCGAAGTTTTCCACCAGCACGAGGATCGTCCGCGTCCTCGTGGAAAACTTCGCGCCCGGTGTGATGGGGAGTGGCGCGCCGAGCCCGGCTTCGGCGTCTACGTCCACATCCCGTTCTGCCTCCACCGTTGTCACTACTGCGACTTCAACACCTACGAAGGACAGGACGACCTCCACGACGGCTATGTCGACGCTCTCGTGCGCGCGATCGAGACCACCGAGGGTTCGTTCCCCGAGGCGACCTCGGTGTTCTTCGGCGGCGGCACCCCCACGCTTCTGGCCCCCCCGCAACTGGGCCGGATCCTGACCGCGGTGCGCAACCTCTCCGGGATCGCTCCCGACGCGGAGGTCACCGTCGAGGCGAATCCCGAGACCGTCGACACGGAAAGGTTCGCGGGGCTGCTGGAGGCCGGCTTCAATCGCGTCTCGATCGGCGTGCAATCGTTGGTGCCCCACGTCTTGAAGGGACTCGGCCGAACGCATACCCCGGAGCGAGCGCTGGCGGCGATCGCCGCGGCCCGGCAGGCGGGCGTTCCGGACGTGAATGCAGACCTCATCTATGGCTCCGCGTGGGAGAGCGACGACGACTGGATCGCATCTCTCAACGGTGTGATGGAGGCCGAACCGGATCACGTCTCGGCGTATGCGCTGACGATCGAGTCGGGCACGCCGCTGGCCACGCTGGTCGGCACGGGACGCGTGCGCGATGTCGATCCGGACGTCCAAGCGACCCGACACGGCGTGGCGGACGAGATGCTGAACGCCGCGGGCTACGAGCGGTACGAGATATCCAACTGGGCGCGTCCCGGCAGAGCCTCGACGCACAACGTCCTTTATTGGTCGGCCGGCGATTACCTCGGGTTCGGCGCCGGCGCGCACGGCCATCTCGCCGGGCTCCGGTACTGGTCGGTTCGTCTCCCGCGCGACTTCATCGCCCGCGTGACCGGAGGGGGCTCGCCCGAGCAGGGGCGCGAGGTGGTGGAGGACCGGATGGGCGAGGCTCTCATGCTTGGCCTGAGGCTCACGTCGGGGATCGATGTCGCCGCGCTGCGGCGAAGGTTCGGCCCCCCCGGCCCCCACCGGCGCGCGACGATCGGGGAGCTCGAGGCGCGCGGGGCTCTGGAGCAGCGCGACGGGAATCTGCGTCTCACCGACCAGGCGACACTCCTGGCCAACGACGTGATCTCGAGACTCCTGTAACGGATGTCGTCCGACACGATCTACGTAGCGGTCGTCGGAGCGGGTGGTAAGGAGCCCGTTACCGATGCCGCGGCGGAAGAGAGCGGACGACTGATCGCGGAGCGCGGCGGCGTAGTCGTGTGCGGCGGGCTGGGCGGCGTGATGGAGGCCGCCTGCAGGGGAGCGAAGAACGCAGGCGGCGCGACGGTCGGGATCCTTCCCAGCGCCGAGCGGCGACACGCAAATCCGTACGTCGACGTCGCGATCGCGACGGGGATCGGCGAGATGCGGAACGCCCTGATCGTCCGGACGTCGGATGTATTGCTCGCGATCGGCGGCGAGTACGGCACCCTGTCCGAGATCGCGTTCGCGCTGAAGATCGGACGACCGGTGGTGGGGGTCGGGTCGTGGGATCTGGCTCGCGCCAAGGAAGGTGCCACCGGCATGATCCGCGCGGCATCTCCCGCCGAAGCGGTAGAGGCGGCGTTCGATGCCGCTCGGGCTCGACGATAGAGCGGGTTACGGTGGTTCGATGAGCGGCGGGCCGAGAGGGTCCACGAGGCTCCTCGTTGGTGGCATGGCGGCAGCGGGCGTGGTGACCGCTCACCTGCTCGCGTACGTTTTCGCCGTCCCCGATCCCCATCACAGAGAACTGATCCTGGAGTCCACCGGCCACCGCAACTGGAGTCTCGTCACCGCGCTGGCGCTGGGCGCTCTGGTCGCCGGGTTCCTGCGCGCGGTCGTCGGGGGGCTGAGGGGCGGCGGTAACCCACCCGGTCCCTCGTACGCGATCGTTGCCGGACGCCTGGCGATGTTGCAGCTGGGTGGTTTCCTTGCGCTCGAGGCCCTCGAGCGGCTGGGGGTCGACCGGTCGGTGGGCGGTCTGCTGTCGGAGCCGGCGATATTGCTGGGCAGCCTGCTACAGATCGCGATCGCGTTCGTCGGCGCGCTCATCGTGCTGCTCGTCGCCCGAGGAATCGAGTTCGTCCTCACGGGTCGCAACACCACACCGGCGGCAGATACACCGACGCCATCCTTCAACCGTCGCCCGGAGGCGGCCCGCCGTTCCTCGGTCGGTACCGGTTCCGGAACCCTTCGCGGCCCCCCGGCATTCCTCGTATCGCCCTGAACGGACCGCATCCGCGGTCCACTCATCGATAGGAGGAACCATGAAGAGAACATCTATCGCGCTCGCGGTCGCGGCGTTCACAGCGATCTCGGTGACCCCTGCCGGCGCGCACGTCACCGTGCAACCTAACGAGGCGATCGCCGAGTCGTTCGCGAAGTTCGTCGTACGCGTGCCCAACGAGCGCGACGACGCAAGCACCACGAAGATCGAAGTCGGTCTCCCGCCCCTGGCCTTCACGAGCTTCCAGGACGTGCCGGGCTGGGAGCGCGAGGAGGAGAAGGTCGAGTTCGACGAGCCGCTGGAGGCCTTCGGCAGCGAGATCACCGAAGGGGTCGGAACCGTCACCTGGACGGGAGGCGAGATAGCCCCCGGTGAGTTCGCCGAGTTCCCGTTCTCGGCGGCGATGCCGGCGGGCGAGGAGGAGCTGGTATTCGACGCGATCCAGACCTACGACAGCGGTGAGGTCGTCGAATGGGTCGGCGAAGAGGATTCGGACGAGCCGGCCGCGCGGGTCTCCACCGTGGCGTTCGGAGGGTTCGCGGCCGAGGGGGCCGGCGAGCTGGGCGTTCTGAACGCGGTGGTCGAGGAGCTCGAGGAGCTGCGGGCGGAGGGCGATGATGGCTCCGATGCCGTGCCTCTCGTCCTGGGCGCGCTCGGCGCGGTGCTCGGCGCGATCGCCCTAGCGATGGCGCTGCGGACGAAGACCTGACCGTGATCGGGCGCGTGACCGCTCGGGGGCTCGCCCCCGGACGCGTTGCGCGCCCGGTCGGGCATCCTTAGAGGATGGCGTACGTCGGGAACCTCTCGTGCCGCGACTGCGGGCTCACCTTCACTAGCCGGTGGGGTTCCACCGAGGACGCCGATGAATACCGCTGCGCGGCCGACCACGTCGTGCTCGCCGACCGGACCTCGGGGCGCATCGTCGCGGTCGACGGAACGCTTGGGGACGGGCGCACCTTGGTGGAGCTGCGGGGACTCTGCCCCCGTTGCGACTCGGAGCTCGGCACCGGCAAGCTTCCCCGCTGCCCGGTGTGCGGCAGCCGCGACCATGACGTCATCCTGGCCGGGACGCTTGGCTAGCACTCACCCGTTGAGAGTGCTAAAAAACGCCGGGGAGGGGTAGCATGGGGCCATGCCTAGAGACACTCCGATGAGTGACCGCGGGGCCTCCATCCTGCGCGCGCTGATCTCCCATTATGTCCGTTCCGGCGAGCCGGTGGGCTCGAAAACCCTGGTCGACCGCTATCACCTGGGGGTCTCCTCGGCGACGGTTCGGAACGAGATGGCTGCCCTCGAGGAAGCCGGCTACATCTATCAGCCGCACACATCGGCCGGGCGCGTCCCCACGGACGCGGGCTATCGATACTTCGTCGATGCGCTCGGGTCGCGCACGCGGCTCCCTGCCAAACAGCTTCACCAGATCCGGAGCTTCTTCGGCGAACCGCGCTGGGAGTTGGAGGAGGCGCTCCGCCAGACCGCCTCGTTGCTGTCGAGTCTCACCAACCACGCCGCGGTCGTCTTCGCGCCGGCCCTGGATCGGAGCCTCGTCCGGCACGTTGACATAGTCGCCCTGAGCGGTGATCGGGCGATGGCCATCGTCGTGACCGATACCGGTCGCGTCGAGAACCACATAATCGCCCTCCCCGGCGAGCCCGGCGACGTGCAGTTGGACGAGACCGCGCAGATGCTGAACCGGCTCGTCGGCGATACGCCGCTCGAGGAGGCCCCGGCGAAGATCATCGAGGACCTCGAGAAGTTGCCTCTCGAACTGAGG
>JBOGXG010000028.1:0-2442 GCA_050694195.1 Actinomycetota bacterium
ACGCCTCCACCGGGTCCGTGGCGATGCTAACGAGCTCGACGTCCAGAGCCTTGAAATCTTCATCTCTTTGCAAGTCGACCACCTGCAGTACGCAAGGTTGTCACCCAGGGCCCATGCTGAAGTAGAGGAGGACAGCTTTCCTCCCGCGGTAGTCGCCGAGCGACACGTCCTTCCCGCCCGCCGCCGGCAGCGTGAAGTCCGGCGCGGGCTTTCCGACCATCGAGGTCGAGTTCTCATCGGAGTCGGGTGGCGGAGGACCGCTCGGCGTGGAGCAGGCGACGCCTGCCACAAGCCCGAACATGAGTACCGGTAATAGCCCCCTGGTCCACTTAGACATGCTGGTCTTCGACTCCATCGAGCGCGCGTTCGGCTTTGAGAAGCGCGATCTCCTCACGGAGAGCGGCGATATCTTCCTCTGAAGCCGCCTCGCTCGTAGCTTTGTTTCGACGGAGCAGCATCGGCACACACATCACGAGCATCATCGCCCCGCAAGCAAGTGCGGGAAGCGCAGTAACAAGCCATCTCATCCTTCGCTCCCTTCGATCCGGATAGTCAGTTCGCCCTGCCGATCAGCTGGCCACCTCATAGCCAGCCCGTTTGATCGCCTCGTGAATCTTGTCGAGACCGGTGCGCGTCTCGTCGAACTGCACCTCTGTCGTCTGTCTGCGGTATGAGGTCTTGGACTTGGATACGCCATCCACTTCCTCGAGCTCCTCGTCGATGTTGAAGGCGCAACTAGCGCAGTGCATCCCCTTGATCGAGAGCTTCTCTTTGGTCATGCGGACGTCTCCTTTCCATCGAGGATTGCGATCGTTCCGCCGTACATGCCCATCGCACAGCTGTAGCGGATCTCACCCGGTTTCTGGGCCAGCAGGTCGATCGTGGTCTCTCCTGCGATCTGATAGAGCTGGCCTTGGAACACGAGCGACAGGGTGCAGCCTCCGCCCGCGTTGGCAAACACCAAACGAGCAGGCTCGTTCGCAGCGATAGTGACCCGACTCGGCGAGTAGCCGCCCCGGCCAGCATCGATCCGTGCCTCCTGAACGCCATCCGCACCCGCTTTCGCCGCCACAGGCTCTGGTTGAGAGAAGAGGCTGTTCTTGACCGACGCGAACGTCACCGGCGAGTTCGTGAGACGTAGCCCGGCGTCCAGGGTCAGCAATGCGATCGCTGCGATACCCACCGCCGCAAACTTCGTGAAGCGCGACTGCATGATGTCGCCGAGCTTGGTTGCGAAGTAACCGAGCATGAAGAACAGAGGCGACGTCGCAAGCGTGAAGGTCAGCATCGTGGTCCCTCCGACCAGCGGGCTGCCCGAGTTGATGGCCAGGATCATCATGGCTTGAGTGACCCCACAGGGAAGAAACACCGTCATCGCTCCAAGGGTGGCAGGGGCGAACGCGCTGTCGCTACGCGCTTCTTTGGAGATGCGTCGGGTGATGAACCGGGGCGGCTGGATGATCACGTAACGGAAGATCGGGTGGACCCGCAGCAGATGCAACGCGGTGGCGACCATAAATAGAGCGGTGAATATCTGCATGTAACCGCGTGCCACCGGGCTGGGCTGGATAGTGTTCCCCAACCATCCCAGCGCGATCCCCAGGAGCGTGTAAGCGCTGACCTTGGCGATGAGGAACCACATCACGGGCTTTGCGTTATGCCGGGGAATAGTGAGGTCTTCGCTCTCCCCCGACACGTAGCGCTCCCGCAGAGTGTCGAGGTCGGTGTCCTCGCGCTGCGCCACAGCAGTGGCCAGCAGCCCGCCCTGCACCGCGAGGCACGACAACCCTCCCGCAGTCAGACCGGTCAGGAACACAAGCAGGAGATTGGCCCTGCCAGCTTCCGCATCGGGAACCGCAGGCGAGAAGCGTGCCGCGACCACCACCAGGACCGCTATCCCGATGAGACAAGCGGCCACGATCTGACGCTGCCGCCGATCGCGCGTGGCCACGAGCTGCTCGAATTGATCGCGGCGTCCCCGCCGCTCCTTCTTTAGCGCCTGGCGCTCGGGGGAAAGCTCTCGCTTGCGCCGCGCGCTTGCAGCGCGCCGTCGTTGCTTGGTTTTAGGCATCGGGGCCGACCTTCACCGGACGGGCATCTATGACCATCGCCTGTACCGACCTCTTGCGGCCGAACCTGCGCAGCCTGAGAGAGTTCGTTACGACGCTCACCGATGAGAACGCCATCGCCCCGCCGGCGATGATCGGGTTCAAGAGCCCCAACGCAGCCAACGGGATGGCGGCGACGTTGTAGCCGAACGCCCAACCGAGGTTCTGATAGATCGTGCGAAGCGTCTGCCGGGCGAGTTCGATGGACGTCACGACCCCTTGCAGATCACCCGACATGAGAGTGATGTCCGACGATTCGATGGCCACGTCGGTCCCGGTTCCGATCGCGATGCCGAGATCGGCTTGGACTAAGGCAGGAGCGTCGTTGATCCCG
>JBOGXG010000029.1:0-5589 GCA_050694195.1 Actinomycetota bacterium
GTTCTCCCTCCGGGGTCGCGTTCGGCCGACCCGCTGTTCTTACCCAAAGGTTCGCCGCACCCCGGCCCCCTCCTGCGGGGGCCGGGTGCCCCCAGGCCTCCCTCCCGGCCCTTAGAGGGGTCACCGCCGGGTCCCTGCGGTCCATAGCCCTTCTCGGGGGGGCCCCAGGTCGCGCCGGGCCCCCGTCGTCAACAGGCCCCTCACCACGGCGTAGCTATGGCACGACTACGTACTTCGGGCTACGAGGTTCAGGCTACGCGTAAGTGGCCTGTGATGACGGTGTCCAAAAAGGTCCTTTTGCGCTATCGGCTTTCGCGGCTCACTTATCTAAGTTGTGGGACGCGTATCAAAGCTTCGAGATCGGGAGGATCTGTTGATCGTTTCCACACAAGATCAGAACTGGCGGGCCTTTGGCTCTTGTGCGGGCAGTGATCCGGACCTGTGGTTCTCCGTAGGGGCGTTGGAACACAAGCAGGCGAAGATGATCTGCCGCGGGTGCCCCGTCCGCGGCGATTGCCTGGCCTACGCGATGGACGAGCCGGTCGATCACGGTATCTGGGGTGGCCTCACCGAGAGGGAGCGCCGCCGCTTCCGCCGCAAGGCCGGCGAGGCCAACTGGCGCACCGCAATCAGCGCCTAACCCCCTCGGTTTCTTCCGCAGAATCACTGCGCTATATGCACATCTCGTGCACCGAAAAACCGGGGCTGCCGAAGCTGCAGTTTCCGGCGCGCCAGATGTAGGCATAGCGCAGCGTTTTTGATTCAGGATCGCTGCGTTAGCGGAGGCTGATCTCCAGGATCACGCACTCGTCGCGCCACCGGCGCGCCGTCTCCTCGGGGAGCCCCGGGATGTTCAGCCGTTTCTCGGCGATCCTCTCCGCGATCGTGTCCCACCCCTCACCCAACTGAAGGGCGCGCACGTCCGCCGGCAGTTCCGCGATCTGCGCGTTGTTCATCTTCCACCGGAGGATGACGTGCGCCTCCCTCAGGCTCTCGGCCCCCGGGATGGTCTGCTGACGTTCGCCCGAGAGGACGTAGATCTTGTCCTGGAAGTAGATGAACCAGACGGGCATCGTTCGCTCGTCGCCGTTCGGGGTCGTCCACCGCAGCCAGATGATCGTCGACTTCTTGAGGGATTCCTGGATCGCCTTGTCGAGGCCCTCCTTCTCGCCCAGTGCGACCTGTTCCTCCGGGCTCCATCCGACGTCCTCGGAGACCTCGCACAGGACGTCGGCCCACGTGAGATCGGTCGGGACGAGCGAGTACCACGACGCGAGATTGAAGAAAGCCTCGATCGCCTTCATCGGATCGCTGTGCTGCTCGTAGTAAGCGAGTTGGGGCTCGCCGTCGATCTCTCGTTCGTGGAAGGTGAGGATCCAACTGGTCACGTCCGGCTCTGGTGAGATGTACGCCTCGGTCCAGTGGAGCCGCGGCTTGTCGATCTCGAGATGGAGGCCCAGCGACGCGCCGGGGATATTCACCTCGAACGGCGTCCAGTAGACCTGCACGATGCGATTGACGCTCTCCTCGAGTTCGATCCGCATCCCGCCTTTGGCGCTTGCCGGATCGCCGACCTGGATGCCGCGATGCGACATCTCTTGCGCGGCCTTGCGCCGCAACGGCGCGAGCCGGTTCCTGATCTCGGAGAACGTGACGGTCATGGGTTTCCTTAGAAGAAGGGTGACTTCTCGATGGCGGGCTCCATCATGATCACCGCGGCCGGAACGAAAGCGACTACGACCAGAACCAGTTCGACGTAAGCGAAAGTCTTCTGTTTCAGCGCAAGGCCCGGCCAGAAGTCGAACAGGATGATCCTCAGCCCGTTGAATGCGTGGAAGATAACGGCCCCCACGAGCATCACCTCGAACGGTGTGAACCACCACTGCTTGTAAAGGGAGACCGTCTCGTTGTAGAGCTCGGGGCCGAAGCCGACCGCGAACGTATCGACGATGTGCCCGAAGAGGAAAGCGAGAACCCCGACCCCGGTGATCCGGTGCGCCACCCACGACCACTGTCCGATCCCGCCCTTGTAGGCCGGGCCCTTCTGATCTTTCCTCAGACGGAAGAGCCACACGAGGAGGACGAGCGCGAAGACCCCGGCCCCCACGGTGAGGATGCCAACGAGAGCTTCGATAGCTTTCGACGCGATCATCGAACGGAATCCTAACAACGAGGTTGAGCGGGCCGGGCGCTCTACCCGGCTACGGCGCGACGAGTTGCTCGGTGATGGCCAGCAGCCCGGGGATGTCGACGGCTTCGCGATCCAGGTAGGGAACCCTCACCCAGCGGTGCCGCGGGATCTTGCGCGCTAGTGCGTCGAGGTTGCGCTCCTCGGCGCCGATCACCTCCGAGAACTCCAACTCGCTCCACAGCAGCTTGGCCAAGAGGCGGGCCTTGTCGCCGCCGTCCTCCAGCCGCGCGATCTGACGCGGCTTCGCGTCGATCGGGTCGGCCCATCGAGGATGGACCCGGTTGACCACGAGAGCCCCGAACGGCAGGCCCGACTCGTTCAACCGCGAGGCGAAGAAGGTCGCCTCCGTCACCGATTCCTCGGCCGGCGAGGTTACGACGACGAACGAGGTAACGTCCGACTGCAGGAGAGCCGCGACGTCGCGGGCCCGCTGCTTGAAGCCGTCGTACATCCCCTCGAGATTGCCGAAGAACTCGGCGGTTTCCTGGAGCACGTCGGAACCCACGATCCGCTTGACGAGCCGTAGGAACGTCGTCGCCGCCACGTTCGCCACCTTGAAGATGCCCCCGCCGGCCTTCATGTAGGGCAGGAGGAACCACTTCAGAACGCGACTGTCGAAGAAGTCCGTCATCCGCTTCGGCGCGTCGAGGAAATCCAGAGCGTTGCGCGTCGGCGGAGTGTCGATGACGATGAGGTCGTAGTCGCCGTCGGCGTAGAGCTCGTAGAGCTTCTCCATCGCCATGTACTCCTGGGTCCCCGAGAGCGTTCCCGCGATGTTCCGGTAGAAACGGTTCGCGATGATGCGCTCCGCTTGCTCCGGGGTCGGCGCGTACTGAGTGACGACCTCGTCGAACGTCGTCTTGGTGTCGAGCATCATCGCCCACAACTCGCCACTCGGGTCGATCCCGGCGCTCGAGAACTTGCTCTCGGAAACCCGTGTCGGTGCGTTCGACAACTCCTTCAGGCCCAGGGAGGAGGCCAGCCGGCGCGCCGGATCGATCGTCAGCACCGCGACCTTCTTTCCCTCGAGAGCGGCGCGCAGCCCGATCGCGGCGGACGTCGTCGTCTTGCCCACACCGCCCGCGCCGGCACACACCACGATCTCCTTCTTGCCGAGGATCTCCTGGATCGGGTTCACAGCTTCCCGACCCTTTCCTCGATCACGTCCGCCATCTTCTCCAGGTGGGGGAGGTCGAGCCCGGCGGCGAAGAGGAACGGCAATTCCGCGATGGGATCCTCGAGCCCCTTCTTCAAGGCTCTGAGGTGTTTCGTCTGTATCGCACGCCGCGACTCGCGGAAGGCCGCGTAGTTGAAGAGCGCCTCGATGTCCTCTTCCTCCAAACGAAGACCGACGTGCGCCGCCTCGCCGCGCAGCGCGACATGGTTCTCCTCGGCCGCGAGCGCGTCGAACAGCTCTCGCTCTCCCTTGGTGAAGAGCTGCGGATAGATCGCGTTGGCGAAGACGCAGCCCGTGTTGATCTTGATGCGCGCCTCGAGCGCTTGTGACGTCTCGATCGTTTCGCTGATCGGCATCTCTTCGGCGATCGTTACGAGGTGCACGCGCGTTCGGTGCTCGTCCTGAAGCATCTGCACGAGCCACTCGGCCTGCCTCTGCACCGGGCCGACCCTCACCGCATCCGATAGACCCATCGGGGCCGATAGGAACGTCAGCATGTGACCCGCGGCCGGAGCGTCGACGATGATCGTGTCGAAATGGGGGCCGTGTCGGCCCTGCTCGAGATACCAGATCTTCCCGAGGACGAGGATGTCCTTGAGCCCGGGCGCGGTCGCGGTGATGAAGTCGACGAAGTGCGTGGAGGAGAAGATCCGCGCCACGCGTTTCATGTGGTACTGGACGTTGAGGTACTCGGCGAGCGCCTCGTCGGGGACGATGTTCATCCCCCACACGCCGGGCGCCAGTTCGCGCGGCTCGTAACCGACCTCCCCGCCGCCGAAGAGCTTCGGCAGCGTCCCCCTGCGATCGACCTCGGCGATGCAGACCCGGCGTCCGCTGCGCGCCGCCACGAGCGCCAGCGAGGCGGACACCGTCGTCTTGCCCACGCCCCCCTTGCCGGAGACGATGATGATCCGGGGGTGGAGGAACTCGTCTATTTGCACCCCCGGTTTCTACCCCATCGGCTGTGAGGGACCATAGAGGCATGAGACGCCTCGTCGCGGCCTTGAGCCTGGGCTCCCTTCTAGCCGGGATCGCCCTGTTCGTCGCGGGGCCGGCCGGGCCGGCGAGGGCGCAGTCGGACGCGGCGCAGACCCTCGACGTCATCAGCCTCGAGGGCGTGATCGATCCGACCGTCTCCGACTACCTCCAGTCGAAGCTGAGGGGGGCCGAGGAGGACGGCGTCCACGCGGTCGTTATCCAGATGGACACGCCGGGTGGGCTCGATGTCTCGATGCGAGAGATCATCCAGCAGATCCTCGATTCCGAGGTGCCGGTCATCGTGTGGGTCGCCCCTCGAGGAGCGCGCGCCGCGTCCGCCGGGACGTTCATCACCTATGCCGCCGACCTCGCCTACATGGCGGAGGCGACCGAACTGGGGGCCGCGACGCCGATCGATCTCAGCGGCAGCGATCTTTCGACCAAGATCGTCAACGACGCGGCCGCCTTCATAAGGAGCCTGGCGCAGACGAACGGTCGGAACGCGGAATGGGCCGAGGACGCCGTCCGGGAGGGGGCCTCGCTCTCGGCGGAGGAGGCCGCCGAGATCAACGTCGTCAACGGGCTCGCATCGTCGCTCGGGGATCTGCTCCGCGCGATGGACGGCCAGACGGTTGCCGTTGCGAGCGACGATCCGAACGTCGTCGAACCCACGGTCACCCTCGAGACCTGGTCCGAGGTCGACGGCGCGCCGAGCGTGATCTATCGCTTCCAAGACATGAACGTGATGCAACGTCTCCTGCATGCGGTGACGAGCCCCGAGGTCGCGTACCTCCTCTTGCTCGTCGGGTTCTTCGGCATCATCTTCGAGCTCTACAACCCCGGCATCGGGCTCGCCGGGATCATCGGCGCGATCTCGCTGTTGCTGGGCTTCTACGGGCTTTCGGTCCTCCCGACGAACTGGGTCGGAGTGCTGCTCGTCGCGCTGGCGGTGGTCGCCTTCGTGATCGACCTGCAGATAGCCGGCTTCGGCATCTGGACGATCGGTGGAGTGGCGGCACTCATATTCGGAGGGCTCATCCTGTTCTCCGGTGCCGACGATTCACTCGCGCTGTCGCCATGGGCGATCGCCGCGGCAGTGATCGGGTCCCTCGTCTTCTTCGTCTCGGTGATGACCGCAGCCTTGCGCGTGCGCCTCCGCCGCCCGGTAACCGGGCAGGAGAGCATCGTCGGCACGATCGGGAAGGCGCAGACCGACATCGCTCCCGAGGGGATGGTGCTGTCG
>JBOGXG010000030.1:0-1789 GCA_050694195.1 Actinomycetota bacterium
AGGTTGTCGATCACGTACCAGCCGAGATCCTCGAGTGACTTGGCGGCCTCCGAACGTCCGGCCCCCGAGAGGCCGCTGATCACGGTGACGTCGACGGGGCGACCGCCGGTCACGACGCCTCCCTTTCCTTGCCCACGTCCGACACCTCCGGATGGAACGACCGGTAGACGGATTCCGCCACTGCCTTGGGGATCGTCGGAACCGCGACGATGTCATCCAACGAGGCCTCTCTTATCCGCTTCACCGAACCGAAATGCTTCAGCAGACGTTTCCGCCGCACGTCACCCAGACCGGGGATACCGTCCAAGGCGGACCGCGTCATCCGTTTGCCACGCCGGAGGCGGTGGTAGGTGACGGCGAACCTGTGCGCTTCGTCCCTGATCTGCTGGAGCAGGTATAGAGCCTCGGAGGTTCGCGGGATGCGGATCGGCTCGGAGCCACCGGGCACGTACACCTCCTCCATCCGTTTCGCGAGGGAGACCGTGGTCACGTTGTTGATCCCCAGTTCATCCATGGCTTCAACGGCTCTGCCGAGCTGCCCCTTCCCTCCGTCGATCACCACGAGGTTGGGCGGGTATGCGAACTTCCGCTTCCTGGCGTCTTCGTCCTCGCGCTCCTCCAGGTAACGGGCGAACCGTCGGCGAACCACCTCTCCCATGTTGGCGAAGTCGTCCTGACCTTGCGACCATTTGATCGCGAACCGTCTGTAGTCGGATCTCTTGGGGACCCCATCCTCGAAGACGACCATCGACCCGACGGCCTCTGTCGGACCCGTGTTCGAGATGTCGAACGCCTCGATCCGCAGCGGCGCCTCGTCCATCCCCAGGGCCTCCTGCAGTTCGCGGAGCTGTCTCGAGCGGGCATTGAAGTCGCTCGCGCGTTTGAGCCGGTGCTGGGTGAACGCCTCCCGTGCGTTCCCGGTCACCGTCTCGAGCAGAGCTCGCTTCTCCCCTCTGCGCGGAACGTAGACGGCGACCTTGGAGCCCCGCTCACTGCGCAGCCACCGCTCGAGCAGAGCCTTGTCGGCGGGCTCGACCGGGACCAACACGCTCTTCGGCACTTCGGAATCGGAATAGAGACGTTCCAGGAACCGGGCCACGAGTTCCGACGTCTCCAGGTCCTCGACCTTGTCGACGACGAAGCCTTTGCGTCCGGTTACGCGACCCCGCCTGACGAAGAAGACCTGAAGCGCGGCCTCGAGATCGTCCTCGACCATCCCGATCACGTCGAGATCCTGGGCTCGATCCGAAACCATCTGTTGGCGCTCGATCACCTTGCGGACGTTCTCGAGTTGATCCCGGTACCTCGCGGCTGCTTCGTACTCCTGAGCCGAAGCGGCCTCCTTCATGGAGTCTTCGAGTCGCTTCATCACGGGGGCCGTGTTCCCGTCGAGGAAATCGCACAGCTCCATGGCGATCCGCCTGTGCTCCTCCGCGGACACGGCCGCGATGCAAGGGCCCGCGCAGCGTTCGATGTGGAACAAGAGGCAGGGACGCCCTCTCCGATGGCAGCGGTCGAACACCCCTTGTGAGCAGGTCCGCATCGGGAAGGTCCTAAGCAACAGATCGAGGGTGTCCCGGATCGCGTAGGCGTGAGCGAAGGGCCCGTAATAACGCACGCCCTTCCGCTTCGCGCCCCGCATGACTCGGGCCCGAGGGAACTCCTCGTCGAGCGTCACGGCGAGGTACGGATAGCTCTTGTCGTCGCGGTAGCGCACGTTGTAGCGAGGCCGGTGTTGCTTGATCAGGTTCAGCTCGAGATGGAGCGCCTCAACCTCGTTCTCGGTGAC
>JBOGXG010000031.1:0-7905 GCA_050694195.1 Actinomycetota bacterium
GCTCGGGGTCGTCCGTGATGTTTCCGACGAGTGTTACCTGGTTCTCAGACGACATCTTTCTCTCCTTAGAAAGTCGCTCTACTTAGCCTCGGGCCTGACGATCTTGCCGTGGATGAATTCGTCGGCGATCTGGATGGTGCGCTCGAGCTGCGCCACCGTGTCCTCGGGAGCATTGAAGTTCGCGAGGAAGTAGTAGCCCTCGTGCTGGTGGTCGATCTCGAACGCGAAGCGGCGGATGCCCCAGCGATCCACCCCGGTCACCTCACCACCGGCGTCGGTGATGACCCCGGTGAAACGATCGACGGCCTTCTGGATGTCGCCCTCTTCGAGCTTCGCATCCACGATGACCAGAGCCTCGTAGTTCCGCATATATCTCCTCCTCCGGACTGGTCACGTCTCACGACGTTCCTCAGGCCCTCCCGAGGGCGGGCGCCTCCGGGTCGGGCAGGGGAAAAGGCCGCATGGCGGCCGTTATCGGGGGCAAGGGTACCTCCTTTCAGCCCCATGAGGCCCGGCTCGATCGCTCGCGAGGCCTTCCCTGCGCGACGAGGAAGGTCCCGCACCGGAGAACCTAACGGTGGGGTGCGACATCTCGACCCGGCCACGCGGCGGCGGGGGGAAATGGGGCAGATCGGGCGAACCACTCTCGTAGGAACCCTCAGAGGAGGAACGTGTGAGGAAGATCATCGCTCTGCTTCTCGCCGCAGCCCTCGTCGCGGCGATGCCCGCGGCGGCCGCGCCGCCGCCGGAGGCCGACGCGTCCGACAACGTTCGATTCGTCGGCAACACCCCACTCGGCGGCGCCAACGACGTCGTATTCACCGACGACGGGTACGCGGTCGTGGGGACCAACGGATCCGGCGAGCAAGCCGGTCTGTGGATCGTCGACGTGCGGAACCCGCGCAAGCCGAAGCCCGTCGGTCATCTTCCCTGCGCCGGCTCCGGTTACGACGTCGGCCTGTGGAACGACATCGCGGTCATGAGCATCGACTCCGCGTCCGGGAACTCCACGACCGCCGACGCGGGATGCAACGTCGACGGGACCGAGAACACGGAAGGCATCCGCCTGGTCGACATCTCCGACCGCAGGAAGCCCGAAGAAGTGAAGTTCGTCGAGACCCCGTGCGGTTCCCACACCAACATCACGTTCGATCACGAGGGCCGCGGTCTCGTCTACGTACAGTCGTATCCCGCGTCCACGAGCGGGGCCTGTCCGAGTGCGCACGGGATCATCTCCGTGGTCGACATCACGAACCCGGCCAAGGCGGAGATCGTGGCGAGTCCGAGCGTCGCTCCGGCGGTCGGTTGTCACGATGGTGCGATCGCCGGCGATCTCGCCTACATGGCTTGTCTAACCGAGGGCCAGGTCTGGGACATCTCGGATCCGCTCGAGCCCGAGATCCTCAGTCACCTGCGCGATGTGCCGGACGCGATCTGGCACTCGGCGGACACGAGCAACGACGACAAGACCGCGATCTTCGGGTTCGAATCGTTCGGAGGGGGGAACGTCGCCTGCAACGGAACAGGTCAGGGCAAACACGGCGCCCTCTACTTCTACGACGTGAGCGACCCCGCGGCCCCCCAGCAACTCGGCTCCTTCGTTCCGCCTCGCTTCATCGACGGCCTCTGCACCGCCCACAACTTCTCGGTCATCCCCGGGCACGACAAGCTGGTGACGTCATGGTACGCGGGCGGGTTCATGGGAGTGGACTTCTCCGACCCCTCCGCGCCGGCCGAGTTCGCCCACTTCGTTGCCGAGGGGACCAGCACCTGGGACGCGCAGTGGTACGGCGGGAAGGCGTACGTCGGTGACACCGCACGCGGCCTCGACATCCTGCAGATAAAGGGCCTCAAGCGCTGAGCGCGCGATCCCTCAGCCGTGCGCCGGGGCGCGCCGGAGGGGCTGCGATAGCCATTCTTTGAGCGCGACCGAAGGCGCCGGCTCGGACGCGTGCGCCGACGACGATCTCAGGAAGACCACGAAGAGAGCGAGGAGGAACGCGGCGCGGGCCCAGATCCCTGCGTTCATCACCTCCAGCGCGGGGAAGTCCGAAGGCCGCTGGAAGGTGTCGAACCATCGGAAGACCCCGATGTAGACCATCAGGTCGGCGATGGCATATCCGATCCACCACAAGACATGCACCCGGATCAATACGAAGAACGGCAGCAACCACAGCGCGTACTGCGGCGAATGCACCTTGTTCCACAGAAGGAACGTGGCGAGCAACGCGCCGCACACAGGAAGGAATGGATAGCGGCCCTCCCGTCGCGCCCGGATCAAGCCGTAACCGAGAGCGACGATGAAGAACGCTCCGGTCAGAACCGCGGTGAGGAGGTTCAGGGTCGACGGCTCCCAGAACGGCGGTTTCAGACAGTCGTCGCGCATCGTGCACCAGATCGTGTCGAAGTTCGGCCCCCGCCCCTCGTGGAAGGAGTAGGTGATGCTCCAACCTTCGAAGTTCGCGATCATGAACGGAAGGTTGATCGCCAGCAGCGTTGCTCCGCCGGCTATGCCGGCACGAACGGCGTCGCGCCTCCTCTGGCCCACCCACAGATCCAGAACTAGGGGCGCGAGGAAGAAGATCGGATACAGCTTGAGCGCCCCGCCGATCCCGAACAGCACCGCGGCCCAGATCGGTTGGTCCCTCCACCACAGGTATATCCCGGCCACCGCGGCCGCGACCACGAGCAGATCCCAGTTGTGGAACGAATAGAGAACGATCGCCGGAGCCAATGACCAGAGAAGCGCCCGCCACGCGGCCATGCGCGCGAGGAAGAACGCGGTTATGAGGGCGAACGGCGCGAGCAGGAGCGCCGACCACTTGAGGAACGCGCCCGGGTCGTCCGCCAGTAATCCTGAGAGATACATGAACACTCCGGTGAGCACCGGATATTCGATGGCGCCGTTAGCAAGGTCCTCGCTACCGTCGCCGTCGATGTCGACGAACTCCGCATGGATGTAGGGGAACACGCGCTCGCCGTCGGCGAAGAGTCGCGGCCCGAAGAGAGGCTGCAGATCGTTGTAACAACCCCAGCGATAGGCGTCGTCGTTGAAATCGACGAGGCAGTTCGCCTTGAAGAGGAACCCGCCCACGAGGAAGGCCGCGCAGCCGACCAGCGCGACGGCCACCCACGCAGGCCGCTTCCGACCCTTCGGCGGAGGCGGTGGTGGTCGGGAGGGGCGGCGGGGGCCGGGGGCCGGGACCTCGCTCCTCGGCAGCTCGGTGGCCGGGACGCCGGGCGGGCCGGTGTCCTCGACGAGCGTCCTCAGCTGGTCGTAGGCGTGCCGCCGCTGGTCGTCGGCGAGAACGGCGTGGGCCTCGGAGACGTCGGAGAAGGGGATCTCGAGGGACTCACCGGCCTCGACCGCGGACCGGTGGACGCGGGCTAGTAACCGGTAGGCGTCCTCTATCTCTTTGGTCGACGCATCCTTCGGGACGCCGAGGATCTCGTAATAGTTCTTCTTGACCCAGTCACGCTCCGCCATCGTCTAAGTGTCGCCCCCAGCGCTAGTGGAACCGCAGCCGCAAGTATGGGGCCCGACCAAGGTTGTGGTCTAGGAGCGGGCCCACTCGACCGTCCGTCACCATCCGTCGTCGGCGACGGCACGAGCGTCGGCGTCGGGTCGGGGGGCGGTGGGCTCGGACTCTGCTCCGGCGGCGGCTCCGCGCTGGGCTCGGGCTCGGGCTCCTCCTCGTCGTCGGGCTTCTTCGTCTCGTCCGGCGACGGCTGCACCGTCGGAACCGGGGCCGGCGAGTTGATGACCTCGTCGGGGAGGTCCTCGGGCACCGGGAAGAGCTCGATCTCCATCCCCTCGCTGGCCCTCAACATGTAGGCCGCCCAGATGGGCGCCGCGACGGTTCCGCCGGTCGCGTCCGACCCGTTCACGGGACGGCACTGCTCGGGGATGGCGCAGTAGCGCATCTGCACCTGCACGTCGTCCGGGGTCCCCTTCTTGCCGTCCGGCCCGGGGGCCGGGGGGTAGCCGACCCACACCGCGGTCGTCAGCTGTGGCGTGTACCCCGCGAACCACACATCTCGGTTCTCCTGCGACGTGCCCGTCTTGCCGGCGACGGGACGACCGATGTTGGCGGCCGTCGCGGTGCCGCCCTCGACTACATGCGTGAGCGATTGCGTGAGAACGTTCGCGGAGTTCGCGTCGACCACTCGCTCGGGCTCACTCTTGCGCTCGATCTCGCAATCGCCGCGACGCTCGACGTATTCCTTGATGCAGTTGCCCTCGCTGTCGGTGATGTAGAGGACCGGCGTCACCTTCGGGAGGAGGCCCTGCCCCGCGAACCCCGCGTAGGCGCGCGCCTGCTCGAGCGGCGTCACGTCGAGCGCGCCCCCGAGTGCTTGCGAGCAGAACGCTCCGATCTCTTTCTGGCCGTACTTCGGCGCGAAGCCGAAGTCCTCGACCGTGTCCTTAACGCGCTCGGGCCCCACCTCCGAGATCAGTTGCGCGTAGACGGTGTTCACCGAGTTCGTCGTCGCCTGATCGAGCGTGATTGTGCCGTAGGAGCTGCCGCCGTAGTTCTCGACCTCCCAGGAGCCGTCCGACTCACACAACGGGTCGTCGATGGTCATGGGGCTCGCACCGGAGAAGCGGGATGCCGGCGAGATGCCTTCCTCGATCGCGGAGAGGAGCGTGAAGGGTTTGAACGACGAGCCGGGCTGGCGGCCCGGGAAGTCCGTTGCGTAGTTGAAGCCGCGCGCTTTCTTGACGCTGTCGAAGTCCTTGCCGCCGACCATCGCGCGCACTTGACCGTCGGTCGTCATCGACACGAGACCGGCCTCCGGCATACCCGGCGCGCCGAGGCTCGCAGCGACCGCGTCCTCGGCGGCATCCTGCATGCTCATATCGATAGTCGTGTAGATCTTCAGCCCGCGCGTGTACAGATCGTTCCCGTATTCCGGATAGAGGTACTTCTTTCGCAGCCACTCCATGAAGTAAGCGGCCGGCTGATGCTCGTTGGCGATCATCTCCCGCGCCGAGCGGTGCAGTTTCAGCTTCTTCGCCTTCGCTCGGCCTGCTTCGGCCGGCTTGATGAGGTTCTCCTGCACCATCAGATCGAGGACGCGGTCGCGCCTCTCCCTTGCGCGTATCGGATCGTCGTCGATCTGGTACGACTCGGGGGCCGGGATGATGCCGGCGAGGTACGCCATCTCGCTGAGCGTGAGTTCTTCCGCGTGGACATGACCGAAGTAAGCGCGGGCGGCCGCCTCGATCCCGTATGCACCGCGCCCGAAGTAGATCGTGTTGAGGTAGAAGCCGAGTATCTGGTCCTTCGAGTAGCGCCTCTCCAGCTTGATCGCTAGAACGGCCTCCTTGATCTTCCTCGTCACCGTTCGGGACGGGTCGTGTAGAACGGCGTTCTTGATGTACTGCTGCGTGATCGTCGAACCACCTTGTTGGACCTCGCCACCGGTGAGGTTCGCCCACGCGGCACGGATGATGCCCCGGACGGAGACTCCGTTGTGGTCGTAGAAGTCTCGATCCTCGGCCGCGATCACCGCGTCGCCGATGAACTCCTTCTGGTCCAGCAGTTTCTCCATCCTCTTCTCATCGATGAGGAAGCGCGTCACCTCGTCGGTGAACGTTCCGATCCGGTTCCCGTTCACGTCGTAGACCTCGGCGGAGGAGGTCACCTCGATGTCCTCGGGGAGGGGGATGGACGCGAATGCATACGTCAAGACGAGGATCGATCCGCCGACGAAGATGGCCCCGAGGGGCAGCACCCAGCCCCACCGGAGCAGGACCTTCTGGATCCGGTTGCGCGGCTCGACCTTCAAGCGCTTCGTGCTGGTTCTGGGGCTCATCTAGACCCTTCTATCCGAGGTCAGGCTAAAGGAAGCCGACCCGCAAACCCTCGATGGTTAGCCATCCCACGGCACCGGCTATCCCAAACGCCAGCACCGCAGCGAGCGTTCCCGACAGCCAACCGGGCAGGCTACGGGGGGCGAGGGATCCCCCCACCGGCTCATATGACGCTCTCGATAGATCCTGGGTTGCATAGCCCCTGCGGAAGGCCCACCCTCCGGCGGCGACCGCCGCGGCCAGAGCGACGAGGTGAAGCACCAGAACGCTCCTCTGGGGACCGAGCGGATCCGTCGCCAACTGTCCGACGTCATCGGGGAAGAGGCCGAAACCCAACGACGCGACGACCAGGGCCGAGGTCGTCAATGCCGTCACGCCGGCACGGGAGCGAACGGCTCCGGCCCCCCTAGCGAGGCGGCTCGCGAGCGTGAGGCCGGCGGCGAGCGCCACCGGGAACAGCGCCGACGCGGTCGTCCACGGGATCGATTCCTCGTCGGTCGTCGCGCCGGTCGCCCGTTCGAAGGCGACGATCGCGCCGGCGGCGAGAACCGCGAAGCCGAGGGTGAGGGGAGAGAACCCGACCGCGAGGGAGCGCGCCGGGTCACCGGCGTAGCGGTGCGCGAGACCCGTTGCCGCCGCGGACGTCGCGAGCACCGCGGCGATCCCCGCTCCGTAGACCGCTTCGGGGGCCGCGAACGCCACCGCCAGTGCCACGACGACCGGCCACGATCCGGCGACCTCTCCCTCCCTTTTCGTGATCAGTGCCCAGCCGATCGCTGCGGCGGAGAAGGCGAGGAGCCCCACCGCCACCCACGGCTGGGTGCGGGAGCCGGGGCCCGACAGGATGATGAACCCGGTCCCCACGAGGAGCGGCGCGGCGGCCGCGGCGGAATCTCCGCACAGGCGCCACACCCCGAACACCGGCAGCGCGCCGGCCCTCAGAACGACGCCCCCGGCGAGCAGCCAGAACCCCCACCCGTCGATCTCCCCCGGAGCACCCCAGCTCCCCGTGTCCTGCCAGTCGACGACGAGCGCGCCGGTGATCATCGCCCCGGTCGCGAAGATCTGGAGCCATACCTCGCCCCTGTGCTCGAAGCTCGACGCGGTCCCGGCGACGGCGAGCGCGGCGGCGAACGAGAAAAGGGCGCCGGGGACGAGCCACTCGTTCGTCGCCGTAAGCGCGACGCCGGTGCATCCGATCCCGATGAGGGCGGCGACGTCCCACCTCCCCTGCCCGCGATCGAGGGCGGTCACGAGGAGCCAGGCGCAGGCGATCGTGACCCCGGCGAGGACCGCCGCCGGGGGATCGAGCGCGGTCGTCCTCCACGTCTCGTCCCGGTCCGCCGCCACCGCGAGCGCGGCGGCGAGGATCACGCCGAGCGCGCCGACGACCCGGAGCAACAGCACCCGGTTCGGACGCGGGAGGAACGCACCGACCGACACGACGAGCGCGAGCCCGGCATGGCCGAGCAAGAGCCCCGGGATCACCCGACCCCCTCGCGTTCTGAACAACTCAGGCGACCGTCAGGGTCGGTTTTCACGCGCGGTTTGGTCGGGTCCGGTACGAACATCATCAGAGGACGCTCCCCATCAGCGCGGCCCCGGCCGTGGCCAGGGCGCCGGCGAGTACGAGCAGCGTCCAGCGGAGCGCGAGGGGAGCCTTCGCCACGACGAACGACAGTGCCACGATGGGGCCCGCGACCGCGATCGTGGCGAGCGCCCATATCCCGATACGACCGGCGAGCTCGCCGGCTCCGAGCCCGTCGGGGATCGACGGCCCCCAGAAAACGGTGGCGCCGGCGAGGCCGACGACGAGACCCTCGGCGATGCGCACGCCGAGCGCAACCCGCCCGTGGCCCACCGGAGCGGCGAGCAACACGGTCGCCGCGATCACCACCGCGCCGAGTCCCAGCCAGGCCGCCGCAGCCGCGCGAGGAGGGCCGACGAGGAGCGTCGGCCCAAGCACCGCCTGGGCACCGCGAAGCGCGCGCAGCTCGATCGCGTCCCACCTCAGCGCTCCAACCCCGAGCGCGCCGGCGGTGACCGCGATCGCGACCCCGGTGAGCGCGGCCCAGGAGGTGGCCGAC
>JBOGXG010000032.1:0-4905 GCA_050694195.1 Actinomycetota bacterium
CTCGAAGGTCGAGTGCGATCTCGCGAAAGGGATCGTTACCGGGATTTCCTCGTTCGGGGAACTTGAGTCCGCGGGCGTTTCGGTGGCAGGTTCGTTCATAACCGCCACGGCGAGGCGTGATGCCAAACTCGGCACCGTCACGGAAGTGACCGCGCAGGCCGAGGGGATCAACATCCCTAGCGAGCAAGGCTCCCTATCGGTGGGCCGGGTTACATCCGTCGCGCGTACCGTCGCACACGGCCATCCGAAAACGGCCGAGGCCGATTGGTACCGAACGATCTCGGGAGCCGAGGTCCGAGATGCGGAGGGAAAGGTCGTTCAAACGCTGGCCGGTTGCGACAGCCGCGAGGACGAGAACTCCTGTGTCGAGTTCGAGAAGACGATAAACGGGTTGCTTCCTTCGAAGATGCGGGTGGAGCTCCCAAGCCCTCGGCTGCAGACGACGCCGGGCGGTGCCTTCGCGGGCGTGCAACAGAGTGATCGCGACTATTACGACAACCGCACGGTGAACAACCAGGGAGCGGTCTTCGCCGGTGAGGAGGCATCGCGCGCTGTGCCCGCCCTTCAGGTGACTGTGTTCAACGACAACCAGGAGAAGTCTCGGCTGGTGTTGCAGCTGGCCGCCGTTCAGGCGAACTCGATCTACACGATCTCGCCCGAAGACGAAGCGCCCGCCCCTGATGAGGGCATCATCGACCTCCCGCCGGACGCGGGCTCCACCGATGCCGGTTCGGGATCAGTGGCGGGAGGGTCCGTCGGTGACGTCTCCGTACCGGACATCAAGCCCTCGGACGATCTCTCGCCCGGCGACGATGTCCCCGCTCCGGAGACCGCGCCGGTGGCGTCCGCGCCGGTGGAGGGCGTTCTCGCCTTCCTGCGGCGGAGTCCCCAGGAGGCGTTGCTCGTTGCCCTCGTTTGGCTCACGTTCGCCGGCGCGGGCTGGGCGATCTTCCGTAGACACAGTCTCTTAAAGGTGCTTGGAGGTGCCGACTAGATGACCGCTGAACCCAAGCGCCGACCCAAGGGGCTCACGTTCGCCGCTATCTTCCTCGCGGGTGCGTTGATCGGTGGGCTGTCCACTGTGCAGATCGTTCCGAATTTCACCGGGCTCGCAGTCGACCCGGCCACCGGCGAGGTTCTCGACGTAGCGGGCACGACAACCGACGTTTCCACATCGTCGGATGGCGCGTCGGGCAATGCCGGCGGTGTAGCCGGTGGAGCGGGAGCTTCGGATGGTGGTGGCGGTTCCGGAGCGGCATCGACGGGCGACGGTGCACTTCCGCCGGCCCGGGCCGGGCTTGAATGTGCCCCGGGAAAGAACGGCGGGGAGACCGATCAGGGCGTCACCGGCGATGCCGTAAAGATGGCGACTACCGTTGCCGAGTCCGGACCCGGTGCCTCCTTCCTGGGTCAGGTCCGTTTCGCGATGGAGGCGGTACGCGAGCGGATCAACCGGGCCGGCGGGATCTGTGGTCGCCAGCTCGAGATCCAATACGTCGACGACGGCTGGAACCCACAGACCGGCTCTCAGTACCTCCGTAACTTCATCCAGGAAGGGATCTTCGCCATCCCCGTGGCTCCCTCATCCGAGGGATTGCGCGTCGTCATCGACAGCGGCGATATCGACGCAGCCCAGATCCCCGTCGTCGGCACCGACGGGATGCTCGAGGACCAGTACACGAAGCCGGACGGTTCCGCGCAACCTTGGGTGTGGCCGGTGGCCGCGGCCACCGTCTCCTCGGCCCGCGTTATGGCGCAGGAGGCCTACAAGAGAGGCGCCCGCGACTTCAGCATCGTGTTCGAGAAGAACTACCGCTTCGGTGTCGAGGGCGCGAAGGCCTTCAACGACTACGTCCGTAAACTGACCGGGAAGTCGGTCGCCGGATACAACACCGAGAACTCCTGTCAACAGAACTATTGCGGGATAAACGGCGGTAACTCCAACTACGGTGGAGATGCGGCCAACTTCGAAGAGGGTGACTTCGTCGCGCTCTTTATGGAGCCGACCACTGCGCTCAACTGGATGCGCGACCCGAACGTGAAAGCGGCCAAGGACGTCAAGTACGGCTACGGGGCCGCCCAGCCGCTCTTCACGCGTGGGTTCGCCAACAGCTGCGGAGCGAAATGTCACGGGATGCAGGTATGGACCGGTTTCCGGCCCCCGATCGAGTCCTATGCGAACGACCCGGCGGTCAAGGAGTACGTCCAGGAGCTCAAGCGCACGAAACCCGACGCGGATGAGTTCAACGCGTTCACCGAGGGCGGTTACGTGGGCATGCTGCTTCTCGAGAGCGCGCTGAAGCGCGTAGGCCCCGACCTCACCCGCGCTCGGTTGAAGGCCGCGCTCGACTCGACCTGTCTCGATACGGGTCTGTTGATCAAGGGAAAGCTTTGTTACAGCCCCAGCAACCGTTACGCCAACATCTACATGCAGGGCTTCCAGATCCAGTACAGCGGCACCTTTGCGGGCTGGCGATCCGGCCCGATCCTTAGAGACCCGGGGGTCTGATGCAAGACCTTCTCGTTTACACCTTCCTATCGATCCCCCTTATCGGAGCGTTCGCGATGTTCGCCCTCGGGATCTCCGTCATCTATCGCGCTTCGCGGGTGCTCAACCTTGCACACGGCGCGATGGCGATGGTGCCTGCATACCTCTTCTATTCGATGACGCAGAAGGGCCTGCCCGTGTGGGCCGCTCTGTTTCTGTCGGTCATGTTCGGAGCTGTCCTGGGGGTCGCTGTCGAGAGGATCTTCGTTCGACGTCTTCGGCCTCAGGGACCCACCGCGCAGACCGTTGGCACCGTCGCGGTGACGGGCCTTCTCATCGCGCTGGTCGCGCGCATCTGGGGGACCACACCCATCGTTGCCCCGGCGGTCTTCCCCGAGGGACAGTTGACGATCGCCGGAGCCGCGGTGCGCTACGGAGATATCGGTTTGTTCGTCGTCGGCTTGGTCGTTTCGGGCGCCCTGTTCGCGTTCTTCAGCTTCACCGAGGTTGGCCTCGCGATGCGTGGAGCGGCGCAAAATCGGCGCGCTGCCTCCCTGATGGGTATCGACCCGGACCTGGCGGCATCCGCCGCCTGGGCTTTGGGCGGCGCGCTCGCGGCCCTGGCGGGTGTCCTGCTGGCGGCTGTCACGAACCTCGATCCGTACAACCTCTCTTTCCAGGTGCTCCCCGCCTTCGTGGCTGCTTTGATCGGCGGTCTCGAGTCTCTTCCGATCGCCCTCGCCGGCGCAGGGATCGTTGGATTGCTCTTCGGTGTAGTGCCGGCAATGACCAACCTCCCGCTGATCGGGGGACTGTTCCGCTACACGGGCGCGACCCAACTCGTTCTCACGATAATGGTCCTCGTCGTGATGGCGGTGAAGGGTGGGAAGTTCTCGGGCTCGGAGTCGTCGCATCCGGGGTTCTCGTCGGGCACCGCGTTCTCGCCGGCCAAGCGAGGATTAAGCCCCGCGCTCCTCTTGGCCCTGCCGATCCTCCTCATCTTTCCGTTCGTCGCCCCGTACTCGCTCTTGGGCACAGGGCTTCTCGCGATCGAGCTCGCGCTGGTGGCTGTCTCCCTCGTCGTCCTCATCGGCTGGGTGGGCCAGATATCGCTTGCCCAAGCCAGCTTCGTCGGGATCGGCGCACTCGTCACGGCGATGGCAACGCGGGGCTGGGGCCTGGCGTTCCCCGCCAACGTGCTGGTGGGGGTCGTGATGGCCGGTGCGGTGGCGGCGCTTCTCGGGGCGGTCGCCCTGCGGGTTCGAGGGCTGTATCTGGCGGTGGCCACTCTCGCCTTCGCCTGGATGGGCGACGAGTTCCTGTTCTCGTCACCGTGGCTCGGAGCGGGGACGGGAAGTTCAACCATCGATAACCAGCGCCTCGGTGTGGTCGGAGGTTTTCCGGCCTTTGATTTCACCAGCCGCAAGACCCTCTACTTCGTGATGCTTGCGGTCCTGCTTCTGGTCGTAGTTGCGCTGGCCAACCTTCGCGACACGCGCACGGGGCGCGCCTTCTTCGCCGTCCGGGGATCGGAGGTGGCCGCCGCGTCGCTCGGCATCGACGTCACAAGGTACAAACTGATCGCCTTCGCTCTGTCGGGAGTGCTCGCCGGACTTGGTGGGGGGCTGCTCATGATGGAACAGCGGACGGTCGTGCCCGACCAGTTCCTCTTCACCATCTCGTTGCAGTACCTCGCCATTGCGGTCGTCGGGGGGCTCGGGAGTCTCTCGGGGGCGATCTCGGCGGGGATACTCTTCGCCGGGCTCAACGAGCTGTTCTTCCGGGTCCCGGCTCTCACCGGATGGCTCGAGGTCGTTTCGGCCGCGCTGCTGACGGTGGTTCTGCTGGCCCAGCCGGGCGGCTTGGCCTCTGCCGCGCACAAGATCCGAGGTGCGTTCTCCACGGTGGACGCGAGCGCGGGTCGCGTGGGCAGGCTGCTCCTCCGCGGCGGGCGCCTCCTGGCTGCGCTCGCTTCGCCCATCCGGGAGATGCTCCGCAAGCGGCGATCGGTTTGGAACCAGAGGTTCGAACCGCGCGACTGGTTCGCCCTCGCCCGCAACCGGGGCTCTCAGGACGAGGAGCCCGCGAAGGCCGAGGTGGCTTCGACCAAGGACGAGGGGATCTCATCCCTCCTAGTGGCCTCCGAGCAACCCAAACTCCCCGAGGATCGGTCGGAACGGAAGACCCTCCTAGAGGCCGGCGGGATAACCGTTCGCTTTGGAGGCCTGACCGCGGTGTCGGACGCATCGCTCAAGGTCTGTGCTGGCGAGGTGGTCGGGCTCATCGGTCCCAATGGAGCCGGCAAGACGACGCTCTTCAACTCGATACTCGGTCTCAACTCGCCGGCGTCGGGAGGCGTCGCCCTTTTCGGTCGTGACGTGACCGAACTACCCCCTCACTGGCGCGCGAAGCTTGGT
>JBOGXG010000033.1:0-14606 GCA_050694195.1 Actinomycetota bacterium
GTCGGCCACCGGACGCCTTCCCCTGCTATCTCGGCGCCATCTCATCGGGCGGCACGTGCCGGAGACAGGAGGATCTGGGGATCCGGCGAATCCATAGGAAACGACACATATCCAAGGAAGGTCTCGCTATGAAGAAGCTGTGGCTCTCTCTCCTGGCTCTGGCCCTGGTTGCTGCGTTCGTTGCGCCGTCGGGCTTCGCGGCTGCCAAAGGCAAGAAGAAAAAGAAGCAGGCGGGACCGGTGGTCGTCGGCACCGACGACGCCGGCGATTGGGGCTCCAACGTCGATGCGACGATCGCGCCGCTCGGCGCGGCGATCGGACAGGAACTCGTCGAGGCGACGATCGGCATGGGCGAGGAGGGTACCGTCAACTTCGTCATCAAGGTCGCCGGCCTGCCGCCGACCGGAGGCATCCCGGAGTTCGCGCGTTACAGCTGGGACTTCACCGTCAACGGTGACGCCTTCGGCATGAGTGGGAACTTCACCGACTACGCCCGCGGCGTCTGTTATCCCGCCCACACCGACTCATGCCCGCCTCCGAAGGACCCCGGGATGCAGCCCTTCTACATCCGTCAGGGGCCGTGCACGATCGGCACCGGCGGTCTCGGCGAATGCAACCTGATGGCTACCGTTCACGCGACATTCGACCCGGCGGAAGGCACGATCACGATCCCGGTCCCACTCGATGTCATCGGAGCCAAGCCGAAAGCCAAGATCGGGCCCGGAACGAACTCCGTTTTCGGAGGGACCATCTATTCGTCGCCGTCGGCCGTCTCGGCCAGTCCCAATTCGCCCCACGACGTGATGGTCGTCGACCGCACGTTCGTGGTGCCGAAGGGCAAGTAAACCGGCCGAGCTCGGTATGCGTCGCACAAGACGCCACGTGCATCCGATACCCGACGCGCTGGTCGGCGGCGTGTCGGAAGGTATGTTGCTACCGTGCATCAGGAGCACGAGTTGTTTCGGGCTACGGCGCTCACCATCACCCCCACCAGGTCGCGCGAGGGCTCCGGGGCCGAGATCTCGGATGCTGGAGGGAACGCTCTCGCGACATGTGAACCGGACGGCTCGGTGCTCGACCGCTCGGGAAAGCTCGTGCTTCGAGCTCAGGTTCGATGGGAGGGGCCTCGCCACGGTCCGGCGAAGGTCGCGATGGATATCAGCGACGCCGGCGGGGCGATGCTCGGGACGGGTCGCGTGGTCAGGTACGGCCTCGGCCCCCGAGCGAAGAAGGCGACGGTCTCGATCCGAAACCCCGAGGACCAGGAAGTGGCGCGTCTCGAGCCAACCGACAAGAAGGGCGAGAGGCTATCGATAAAGTCGGGAACCGGGGATCTCGCCACCATCGAGGTGGCGAAGGTGAAGAAAGGTTTCCTCAGCAAGACCCGCGTCTACACGGTGAGCTTGTTCGGCGCCATCCCCGACGAGCTCCGACCCTCGGTGCTGGCGGCCGCCGTCCGCTACGACGCCGTGATCAAGGCTCTGGAGGCAGCATCACTGCACCAGTCCGCACGCGACTAGATCCGCGACGTTGCGACGGCGGATAAGGATGCCGAACCCCATGGTCATCGGACCCATCATCGGCTTGACTTGAGGCCGAGGCCTCGAACCGGGGCCTGGTTGAGAGGAGTTCCGATGTCGGTGATCCTGGGAAGATCGTTACGAACCATCCTGATCGCGGCGTTTGCGGCCTCGGCGCTGATCGCGGTGACAAGCACTAGGACGTCCGCCAAGCCGGCCCAGGATCGCGTCACGGGAGGATTCACGGACAGCTTCGAAGAGAACGTAGGTCTTCAGGCACAGAGCGGTCCTAACGGCGAGAACCCCTCCGGCCACGAGAACGCGACTCGACCAGGGGGAACCCGCTACCGGCTAGACGTTACCTGTCTGGCAGTCGACGGGAACATCGCCGCCTACACGACGTTGATGATCAAGTCCAACAACCCATCGTTCCCACCGGGAACGCAGTTCGTCGAAGTTGTGCGAGACAGTGGTTTACCGGGTGGCGAGGGAGATGGATGGACGATCTTCGACGTCCCGCCGGCCGATCCCGCGAACTGTGCGGACTTCCTGGATGCCGCCGCCTCGGCCGACGACATCTTGGGCGGCAACATCGTGGTTCGGGACGCCTAAAACAGCATCCGAGGAGATACCGCCTAACGAACCGGAACGGCTGCCGTCTCATGTGAGGCGGAAGACGCCGGTAGAAGAGGGGTCATCTCGGCGGCGGCACGAGGTTCCCCGAAATAGAACCCCTGCGCAGTATCGCAACCGAGCGCGGCCAGACGTCGCAGGGTCTCCTCGCTCTCGACACCTTCGGCCACGACCCGACGGCCCAGGTTGTGAGCGAGGTCTATCGTCGAGCGCACGATCGCGGCATCGCTCGCGCTGGTGTCCATGCTTCGGACGAACGACCTATCGATCTTGATCTCCGCGACGGGCAAGCGTTTGAGATGAGCGAGAGAGGAGTATCCGGTGCCGAAATCGTCGATGGACATCTCAACACCCATGTCGCTAAGACGCGACACGATGTGAAGGACGCGCATCGGATCGGCCATGATCGTGCTCTCAGTAACCTCGAGAGTCAGCATCGAGGCCGGCACGTCCCATACCTCTAGCAGTTCCGCGACCTCGTCCGGGAACTTGTTGTCGAGGAGATTGCGCATGGAGAGGTTCACCGCGACCCCCACCTCTATCCCTTGATCCATCCATCTCCGACACTGCACGAGGGCCTGGCAGATGACGTCCGAGGTCAGCTCCCCGATGAGACCCGTGTGCTCCGCGAGTGGCACGAAGTCGTCGGGTGAGATCAGTCCGCGCATCGGATGTTGCCAGCGGACGAGGGCCTCGACGCTCGTCACCTCGCGCGACTGGACGTCGACCTTGGGCTGGTAGTGGAGCACCAGCTCACCACTCTCGATCGCGCTTCGCAGTTCCCCCAGTAGGGCCAACCGGCTCGCGCTGTGGTGGTCTTTAGACGGCGTGTAGATCTCACACCCACTGCGCGCACCCTTGGCGAGGTACATGGCTACGTCCGCGCGCTGGATCAACGTGTCGACGTCCTCCCCGTGTTCGGGGAACAGCGCGATACCTACACAGGCATCGACCTCGAGCGTGAGGTCCTGGATGGCGAAGGGCTCGGCGAGAGCCCTCCTGAGCTTGTCCACCACATGGATCGCTGCTGCCGGATCGGGAACATGCGGCAGGACGATCGCGAACTCGTCACCTCCGAGCCGTGCCAGGGTGTCGCTCTCACGCAGAACAGCGCGCAAGCGGGGGCCGATCTGCTGCAACACTGCATCGCCGTGGTGGTGTCCCAACGTGTCGTTGATCTCCTTGAAACGGTCGAGGTCCATCAGCAGTACTCCGACCGACTTCTTCTCGCGGCGCGCCGAGAGGATCGCCTGGTGGATGCGGTCCCTCAACAGAAGTCGGTTGGGAAGCCCCGTCAACGCGTCGTGCAGTGCCTGATGCTCGCTCTCGTCCGCCTGCTTCCGAAGTTCGCTCGCTTGCACACGAAGCTTCCTCGACGCGCCGACGACGATCCGGAAGAGAACGAGATAAAGGAGGCCGAGGCCCGCGAGGAGCACCCCGTGAAGGATCCTCGTGTGCTCGTTGATGACTGCAGCGATCGGTTCGTAGGGGAGGTAGATCTCGAACACCCCGACCGGACGCGCATCCGTTTCGAAGGCCAGCGGCACGTACACCTCTAGGAACTCGCCACCGTCGGCGTCTTCACCGTCGTCGGGGCCGAGTCTCTGGTCGTTGGCCGGGATGAGTTTGACGTGGATGTCGCCCCGGAGCGCTCGTTCCAGCGCGGGCGTCGGGCGATGCGAATCCCCGATCAGCGTGGAGTCGTCCGAGTAGACGATGCGTCCATCCTTGTTCCAGATCTTGATCTGTTGGACCTGGTCGTCTAGCCCGCTTCGACTCATCGCGTTGTCGAACGTCCAGAGACGTCGCCACGAGAATCCCTCGCGCACGTCCTCCGGATGGAGAAGAGGTTGGATCCCCAGCCGCGTCACGAGGACGGCGGAATCCTTCGCATTGCTGAGAACTTGCTGTTGGGTGAGGTTGTTCAGCAGCCACCCGAGCGTGGCCGCGAGAAGGACGATGGGCACCAGGCTGAGCAGGGCGAACTTACCCAGCAGGCTGAATCTCGGTATGCGTTCCCTCATAGGCATTCCTTGGGAACATCGGCCCCCCGAGAGGGCCTCTTTATCGCCGCGGTGGTAGCCGGCGGGCGGGGTCGCGCTCGCCTTGTCCAGAGGAGACCGACCTTCGGTGCAGAACCCTCAAGATGGCGGGCGGCACCCGCCGGGACCGTTCTTTCGGAAGGAGCACCTGTGAAGAGGGCGCTGTTATCGCTATCGGCCATGATCTTGGCCACGGCCCTGCTCGCGCCCTCCCACGGCCTCGCCGCGCTAACCGATGGACCCTCGGCCGGTGGTCTCAGCACCGACAACGTCGAGTTCGTCCGCCATATCCCGCTCTCTACTAACGGCGTCGGCGGCCGGCTGATCGACGGTTACTTCTATACGAACGATCAGAACAAGATCATGATCTTCGACGTCTCGACGCCGGAGGATCCGCAACTCACCGGTTTCTTGCCGATGCCCCAGGAGTGGCTTCTGAGTCGCGAGGACCTCGACGGCAACGGAAACATCCTTATCGTGCCGAACACGGTCACCGGGTCGCTGTACGTCGTCGATGTCGAAGACAAAGCGAACCCCTCGATCCTCTCCGAGCTACCGGGGGCCCAATCGCACACGAGCAGCTGCATCCTCGATTGCCGCTGGGTCTACAACTCGAGCGGAGCGATCATCGACCTTCGGGATCCATCCGATCCCAAGCTCGTGGATCGAGGATGGGGTGACGGTAAGCCTGTGAATGCCGGCCACGACGTCGAAGAGGTCGCGCCCGGCCTCGTTCTCACCGCGACGCAACCGATCATGCTCCTCGACGCGCGGAAGGACCCGACACGCCCGAAACTGTTGGCCGTCGGCGGGAACGACGATGCCCGCTACATCCACACGCCCCGGTGGCCGAGCAACGGCAAGGACAAGTTCCTTCTTATGGCCGGGGAGACCAACGTCAAGGTCCAGTGCAGCGAGTCCTCGGCGGCTTTCATGACGTGGGATGCCAGCAAGTGGAGGAAGACGAAGACGTTCAAGATGATCGACGAGTACCGCATGAAGAACGGTACCTACGCCGACGGGAACCCGCCGGCCGACGTGAGCTGTTCATCGCATTGGCATGAGGCGCACCCAGACTTCCACAACGGAGGTCTCGTGGCCGCCGCGTTCTTCGAACACGGCACGCGTTTCATCGACGTCGGCGACAAGGGCAAGATCAACGAGATCGGCTGGTTCGTCCCGCATGGAGGATCGACGAGCGCGGTCTATTGGATCACGGAAGAGATCGCTTACGCCGTCGATTACAACCGCGGCATCGACATCCTGCGTTTCACCGGCAAGACCCGGTAACTACGTCACAGGCTTCAGCTCGATGTGAACGGTGACGGGATCGCCCGCGTAGTTGTAGAGCAAGGCGAAGGCCGTGCCCTTCTGGACGAAACCGGTCTCGTCGGCACTCGTCGAGTTGAACACTCCGTTCACCGAGCACTCAGCGTCGTAGAGGAAGATGTCGAGATCGTGCGGCGCCTGACTCCCCGACCCGAACGCCTGGATCGACGCTTCGATCTTCTGGTAGTCGGCCGGGATCTCGTAGACGTAGGCGTCAGCCCCGTTGCTCTGGGGGATAGCGCAGGTGTTCTGGAACTCCTGAGCGGTGAGCGATAGAACGTCGCCACTCGCGCTGTAGAAGACGGGATGACCTACGGCGATAGTGCCCTCTTCGCTCGTGTAGGGCTTCGGACCTTTCTTCTTCTTCTTCTTGGCCGCGGTCGGCGGGGCGGCGACGGACGCGAGCAGCCCGACCACGAGAAGTGCGGAAAGTGATCTCTTCACCATGCGGGGACCTCCGTTTGGGATCGATACCTACCGGCAAGATTTCGGCGCTCCCGTACGGACCCCTCTAGGTTGCTACTCCTCCAGAGGCCTGGTCATTTCCTCCGGTTTGACCCATTTGTCGAAATCGCTCTCGTTGACGTACCCGAGTTCGGCGGCCGCTTCCTTCAGGCTCTTCTCTTCCCGGTACGCCTTGAGGGCGATCTCGGCCGATTTCTCGTATCCGATATGCGGATTGAGGGCCGTCACCAGCATCAACGAGTTCCGCAGGTGCTCGCTTATGACCTTCTCGTTCGGCTCGATCCCTGTCGCGCAATGGTCATTGAACGAATGGCACGCGTCCGAAAGGAGCGTCGCCGACTCCAATACGTTGTGAAGCATCACCGGCTTGTAGACATTGAGCTGGAACTGGCCTTGCGAGCCCGCGAAGGCAACCGCCGCGTCGTTGCCGAATACCTGGGTGCACACCATCGTCATCGCCTCCGACTGCGTCGGATTGATCTTCCCCGGCATGATCGAGGAACCCGGTTCGTTCTCGGGGATCCTGATCTCCGCCAGGCCGGCGCGCGGACCACAGGCGTAGAACCGAACGTCGCTCGCGATCTTGTACAGGGCGATCGCCAAGGTCCTGATCGCGGAGCTGGCGACGACCATCTCGTCGTGAGCACTGAGTGCCGCGAACTTGTTATCGGCAGTCCTGAAGGCTTTGCCGGTGGACTCGCTGAGGCGGGCCGCAACCAACTGGCCGAATCGGGGATGCGAGTTGAGCCCGGTGCCGACGGCCGTGCCGCCGATCGCGAGATCGCCGAGACCCGGAAGCGCGGACTCGATGGTTCGGGTCGCATGGTCGAGTTGTGCTACCCAACCGGAGATGACCTGCGAAAAGAGGACCGGCGTTGCGTCCTGTAGGTGGGTGCGTCCCACCATCACCACGTCCGGGAAAGCCTGCGCCTTGGCGTCGAGCGTCTCGCGGAGAACACCGACGGCCGGCAGGAGTTGTTCCGCGATCTCTTCGAGCGCCGCGACGTGCATCGCCGTCGGGAACGTGTCGTTCGATGACTGGCCCTTGTTGACGTCGTCGTTCGGATGGATCGGCGCTTTGGTCCCCAGATCCGCCCCGGCGATCTGGTTCGCGCGGTTCGCGATCACCTCGTTCGCGTTCATGTTGCTTTGGGTCCCGGACCCCGTCTGCCACACGACGAGCGGGAACTCGGAATCTAGTTTCCCCTCGATGACCTCATCGGCAGCTTGCACGATGAGCGCGACCTTCTCGGGAGGAAGTTGCCCTAACTCACCGTTCGCCTGAGCTGCCGCCTTCTTCAAGAGGCCCAGCGCGCGGATGACCCGCCGCCCCCAAACGAACCGATCTCTGCCGATCGGGAAGTTCTCGATCGAGCGCTGGGTCTGCGCTCCCCATAAGCGATCGGAGGGAACCCTGACCTCGCCCAGGCTGTCTTTGTCGATCCTGAAATCCTCCGTCATGCCTCCATGTTAGGACGCTCCACCCCGGTGCACGGTGATGTCCGATAACCGCTAGTAGGGTCCTGCAACCGCGGTCAGGATGGAGCCATGGATCTGGACTTCGAGCGTTGCTATCGAGCCGTCAGATCGCGCGACGCGCGCTTCGACGGCTGGTTCATCACCGGCGTCACCTCCACCGGCATCTACTGCCGGCCGAGTTGCCCGGCGATCACGCCGAAACGCTCCAACGTTCGCTTCTTCCCGACCGCCGCCGCGGCGCATGCCGCGGGTCTCAGAGCCTGCAAGAGGTGCCTTCCCGATGCAACTCCGGGCTCCCCGGAATGGAACCTCCGAGGGGACGTCGTCGCCCGAGCGATACACCTCATCGCGGACGGGGTCGTCGACCGACACGGCGTGGGCGAACTCGCACGGCGGCTTCACTTCAGCGATCGCCACATCCATCGTTTGCTCGTGGAAGAGCTCGGCGCGGGACCTCAGGCGATCGCGCGGGCACAGCGGGCCCAAACCGCTCGGATCCTGATCGAGAGGACGAAGCTCCCGTTCTCCGAGATCGCGTTCGCGGCGGGCTTCGCGAGCATCAGACAGTTCAACGACACTGTGCGAGAGGTCTATGCGATGACGCCGTCGCAGCTGCGCTCCGGCTCACGAACCGGCGCGCCGGATCCGGCAGGAACCATCTCACTGAAACTCTCCTACCGACAGCCCTTAGACGACGACGCCATCTTTGGGTTCCTCGGCACCCGGGCGGTGCCCGGCATGGAGGCTTTCGATGGAACGAGCTACCGTCGCACGCTCGATCTTCCTCATAGCGCCGGCATCGTGACGCTGTCGCCGATGGCAGACCGCATCGAGTGCGTACTTCGGCTCGAAGACGTGAGGGATCTGCAGACGGCGGTGAGGAGATGTCGCGGTCTTCTCGACCTCGATGCCGACCCCGTGGCGGTCGACGAACATCTGGGGAAGGACCGTCTGCTTCGCGCATCGGTGCGGCGGCGTCCGGGGATGCGCGCGCCGGGGGCGGTCGACGGCGGGGAGCTTGCGGTGCGGGCGGTGCTGGGCCAACAGGTGTCCGTGGCGGGCGCCAGAACGCTCGCGGCGCGCCTCGTAACGCAGTTCGGAAAGCCTCTGACGGTTCCGGAGCCTCCACTCAGCCATCTCTTCCCGAGCCCGGAGGTCATGGTCGAAGCCGATCTCTCCAAGATCGGGCTCCCGAAGAGCCGGCAGAGGACGCTCCGCTCCCTCGCGGAGAGCCTCGCCGACGGCCGACTGATACTCGATCGTGGATCCGACCGTGATGAAGCGCGCTCTCGATTGATGGAGATCCCCGGGATCGGGCCCTGGACCGCGTCTTACGTCGCCATGCGCGCGCTCGGCGATCCCGACGCGTTCCTTCCGACCGACCTCGGCGTGAAGCGCGCTCTCACGCGCTTGGGAGTGACCGAGCGACCCGAAGCCCTGGCCGAGCGCTGGCGTCCGTGGCGCGCCTACGCGCTCCAACACCTGTGGGCCACCCTCGTTTCTTAGTCGAAATCGAGGCGCTATCTGTTACTTTCCCGCACCGAAAACGGCGCCTCATCTTGGCCGCCCTTTTCGGTGCAGCAACGGCAGAGATAGAGCCCGGAATTCGACTAGGAAACTGGGGTCACTTCGTGCGGGCGACCGAGGCGGATGGGGTTCCGTTCGTTTCACCGTTCGCATCCCTCACGCCACCGACGTCTACGAACGCCGTCTCGGTCGGGTTCAGTTTGGTATCCGCAACCCACCGATCGCCCACCAGCCGGGCGGTGTGGAGTTCTCTCTTCCCGTTCTTCCGCAACACGGTCACGGTGGCGGACACGATATGAGACGTCGAGGCCCACGGACGGAAGCTGCAGGTCGTGCAGAACTGGTTCCCGATCTCATCGCTCTTCGTCTCGACCGCCACGTAGGGGAACTCGGACTCGTATGTCTGCGGATACGTGACCCGATCGGAGAAGGAAACGGAGCCGTCCGGCTCGAGACGCAGATCGTTCACCACGATGCCGTCCCAGGACTTGACCTCGAACGGCTCCGATCCCAGGGTGTAGGGAACGCTCGCGCCGTCCTGCCGGATGTTGCCCTCGACCACGAAGCGGTACTCGCCGGCCGGGGTGTTGCCGATCCCCGCCGGTAGAGCGTCGAAGGCTTCGAAGTTCGCCGTCCACACCCACTCCTGGCCCCCCCGATACGTGTTGATGAGGCCGTCGGCACCCTTCGGGAACTCGAGTTTCGTTTGGACCTCTCCGCTCTGATCCGCGAACGGGACCCATCCGCTCCCGACACGTCGCTCGACGGCGACGACCGGGTTATCCGCGGCGTTCGATCCTCCCCGCCACGAGAACGTCGCGGCGTCGAAGCGAGTGATGTCTTTCGGTTGAGTCAGGGCCTCCGCCGGTCCGACATCGTCCGGAAGACCTTCCCTCCACGCATCGAAAGCGGCGCTCGACGCCGCGCCGAGAGCGGTCGCAACGGCCGCCTGACGGGCTTCGTCGGCCTGAGCCTGTGCGTCGTTGACCTCGGCCTCCAACGCCGGGCCCCCCTTGAGCTCCCCGGCCAACCGAACGAGACGCGTGTTCATGTAGTCCGCGGTGTGGGGGCCGTAGGACGTCAACGCCTTCCGATAGTCGTCGTAGGTCATGTACTCCCGATAGCTGACCGTGTAGCCGTTGTAATCGGATGCGTGCCCGACGCCGACCGGAAGCTCGTAGCCGAGTTCGGCGGGGAGTTCCTCCTTCGTGAAGTTGCCCCATATCTGTGAGGGGTCCGCCGGCTCGGAATTAGCCGCGACCGCGTTCTCCGGAGCGTCCCAGCCGGACGCGTCGTTGTGGATCTGGGCGACCATGCGCTCGTAGGCGGCGTTAGAAAACGTGATCTTCTCGCCCGCGTTCCTCGGATGGTCGCAGGTCCAGGTGGAGTCCTCGTTCTGAGTGCACCCCAGACGTTCGCGCCAATCGAAACCGTCCCAGATGTTCCCCTCGACGTTGTCGGCACGGGATTCCAGGTTCAGGATCAGATCGACCTGCGCCTCGCACGCGCAAGAGGCAAGAAGAACCTCGCCCATGCGGAATGCCTGCAACTTGAGGCGGACGTTCTCTTCGACGCCCGTGAACCCGGGAGCGTCGTAATGCTCCGGAACCGGGATGCCGTGAGCCTTGAGGTTCTCGAACAGCATGTTGGCATCGTCGTCGCCGTCCTGCGCGCGCTGACAGTCGGGAAGGCCGGCGACGGGTACGCCCGGGTTCCCCTCAACGGTCGTGTGCGAGCGACAGTTCGAGACGCTGGGATAAGGATGCGACACCGGGCCGGGGACGAACGCGTTGCCCGCAGCGACGTCGAAGTCCGAGCTGAACGGCACCTGCGCGTCGGAGGGAACGCTGTTCCAACCCTTGATCACATCCTCGGCGAGGAGGAACGCGCCCCTCTCGGCGTTCGCGTGCCCGGCATGTGACCAGCGTTTCGGGATCCCGTCGGGAACCTTGTCGGGCTGTCCGGGCCCGGCCTCCGCACTGCCGACGTCGCCCTGGCCGAAGACGACGGGAGCTCCCGTCCCGCGCTCGACGAACCGCTCGAGGGATGCGACGAAGTCACCGGTGATGAGATCGTGGTCGTCGAGCCCCTCGGGATGCTGACCCCAGTTCACCAGGGTCGCGAGAGGAGCCGGGTTCTGAGGATCGGAGATGTCATCGAAGCGGATCACGACGAGGCCGTGGTCCCCGAAGCCGGCCGGGTAACCGACCGGCGTCCCGTCGTCGGCGAGGCGAGCGCGCTGGATCATCCCCTTGAAGGCATCGTGCTGGATCGTCGTTGCACCCATCCGCGCCGGGACGAGTGCGGCCTCGGCGTCGAGGATGGCCGACGCCATCGAGCGTGCGTGGTACTCGAACGCGCGCAGATCGAACACGTCCTGGAACAGCCAGACCCCCCACGACGGCGTCGTGTAGTACGGCGACGAGTGGTTGTGGCTGGCCATCAACATGATCTCGTCGTAAGAGACGGACGACCCTTCGGCCTCGAGTATCTGAGCGACCCTGCGAGTCAGGTAATCCTGCGCGAGGTAGCTGTCGGACTTGACGAAGGCGACCTGATCGCCGGCCGCGTCCTCCGCGACGATCGCCCGATAGCTGAGGCGGGACTGGACCCCGTAGCTGTCCTTCTGAGCCACCGAATGCTGGTGGGGATCGACCGCGTCACCGGAGACGAGCCCGGTTTGGTCGGGGTTCTTGGCCGTGTATTGCCCGGCCCCCGCACCCACGTGCCAGGTGGCGTCGGCCTCCCCGTAGCCGGCGCGCACCACACCCGCCGGCGCCTCCTGTGCCGTCGCCGGAACGATGCGCAGCCAGGCGAGCGATGAGGCCACGAGCGCCAGGCACGCGAGGGCCGCGTGGAGTCGTTTACGGGACATCGAGATGGTTTCCTTCCGCGCCGGCCGATACCAATAGGGGTGGAGTTATGCCGCCGATGCCCCGATTCCTGCCCCCGAACCGAAGTCGACCCGCTCCGTCGGTGGGAGACGCTCGGCCCCCTTAACCTCTGGCCGATGGATACCCGGCCCATCTTCATCGTGGGAACCCTTCATTCGGGCGCGAACTGGGTCTTCGAATTCCTCACCTCGCACCCCGATGTCGCGGGGGTCAAGGACTCGTGGGCTCTCTACGACGCGCGCAGCAACATCGATCTCGTGAGGGAGACGGGAGAGGAGCTGATCGCCGGCGTCGGCCCGGCACCGTACGTCGCGATAAAGAGCCCTGCGAACGTCTTCGCGATCGACGAGATCGCCGCGGCGTGGCCGGAGGCGAGGTTCATCCACGTGCTCCGCGACGGACGCGATGTCGTCGTCCGCGTTCGGTTGACCCCGCAGAGACGCGACGAGCGCACGTCTCGGCTCTTCGGCGTCTCTATCCCCGAGGCCGCCGCGGCGTGGGCGCAAGCAACCGAGGCGGGTCTCGATGCCGAGGAGCACCTCGGGGAGCGAGGAGCCACGATCCGGTACGAAGACGTCCTCAAGGATCGACGGCGCGCGGGGGCCGACATCTTCACCCACTGCAAGATCCATTGGGATGACGACCTCATCGAGGACATCCTGGAGCGCGACGACGGCCGGCTCAGCCGGCCCGAGGATGTAGAGGCATGGCGCAGCTACTTCAGCGTGTACAGAGCTTTCAAGTTCGATCGCGCCGCGGGTGCCACATTGCGCCGGGCCCGCTACGAGCGCGATCCGAAGTGGTGGTGGCGGCCGGTGAAGCGCTAGTGCCGCGACCGGACCGAGACGTGGGAGCATCGAGGGATGCAGCCCACCGTCGCCCCGGATCGGGTGCAGAGCGAGGACACGACCGAGCAGCACGAGCCGGATCGTCCCTGGCTGGTGATCGTATGGAACGATCCGGTCAATCTCATGTCGTACGTAACCTGGGTGCTCCAGAAGCTGTTCGGTTACCCCCGCGCCAAAGCGACGAAGCTCATGCTCGACGTACACCACAAGGGGCGCGCGGTGGTCTCTAGTGGCAGCAGGGAGAAGGCCGAGCTCGATTGCTTCCGGCTGCACGGTTACGGCCTCTGGGCCACCCTCTCCAAGAGCGACTGATGCCGGAGTTCGAATGGGTCCCGGAGGAAGGGCTCCGCGCGCGGATCGACGCCGACGAGCGCTCCTTGCTGCTGGGACTCCTCGAAGAGATGCAGACCCTCCTCGAGGAACCGCATCGCGCGGATAGCGTCGAACGACGTCTCTTCCCCGATGCGTACGACGACGAGAACAGCTCCGCCGCGTTCCACGAGCTCGTGGGGACCGAACTCCGCGACATGAAGCGGAACGCGGTGCGCTTGATGAAGGAACGCCTCGGGGGCCGGGGAACCCTGGAGACCTCGATCCCGGAAGACGAGATCCAGGCGTGGCTCACCGGGCTCACCGATCTACGGCTGGCCATCGGAACCCGGCTCGATGTAACGGAGCAGATGATGAGCGCCGACGTCGACCCCGAGGAGCCGGCCGGTGCGGCCCTGTCCGTCCTCCACTGGCTCGGCTGGCTGCAAGAATCGATCCTGGCGGAGATAAGCGACTGATCCAAGGAGGACGCATGACGCTCAACGAGGGCGACATCGCACCCGATTTCCAGATGCTCGACGCCGACGGCAAGATCTGGCGGCTGGCCGATCTGCGCGGACGGAAGGTGATCCTCTACTTCTATCCGATCGACGACACGCCCGGTTGCACGATCGAAGCCTGCGACTTCCGAGACTCGTATGGGGACCTGGTCGAGTCGGGCTACACCGTCCTCGGAGTCAGCCCCCAAGGACGAGCCTCGAAGAGAGCCTTCATCGAGAAGTACGGGTTGAACTTCCCTCTTCTCATCGACGAGGGCGGAGACGTCGCCAAGGCCTACGGGGTCTGGAAAGAGCGCGGGGTGTTCCAAGGGATACCCGTCGTTATCAACCGCTCGACGTTCGTCATCGAGGAGGACGGGCGCATCGCGCAGGCCTTGATCGGGGTCGATCCGCGCGGGCACGTCGCCGAGCTTAAGGCGATGGTGTGATGCTCGAGACGGGAGATAAGGCGCCGGACTTCAGGCTGGAGGATCACGAGGGCAAGACGTGGTCGCTCGCCGACCTCAGGGGCCGCAAGGTCGTTCTCTATTTCTATCCGGCGGACGACACCCCGGGCTGCACCGCGGAGGCATGCGACTTCCGCGACTCCTGGAGCTACTTCCAACGAGCCGGGTACGTCGTACTGGGTGTGAGTCCACAGGGTCGTGACTCCCACGGCCGTTTCGCGCAGAAGTACGAACTCAATTTCCCGCTGTTGATGGATGAGGATCATTCGGTGGCGGAGGCCTACGGCGCCTGGGGGGAGAAGAAGAACTACGGGAAGACGTACATCGGTATCAAACGGTCCACGTTCGCGATCGACGAGGAAGGGACGATCGCGGAGGCGCAGTACAACGTGCGAGCGAAGGGTCATGTGGCGCGCCTGCGCGCCACACTCGGCGTGTAGCCGACGCGCGGCTAGAGACTCTCCTTCAGATAGGCGATGTCGTCCTCGAGCCCCGGCCACGGGGTCTCGCAGATGACGGCCGGCGCACCCGACGCCTTCACCATCGCCACGATCGCGTCCCGGTCCACCTTGCCCTCGGAGAAATTGGCGTGC
>JBOGXG010000034.1:0-6656 GCA_050694195.1 Actinomycetota bacterium
CGAAGACCCGATCTGGGCGGTCGCGATGGCGACCCCAAGCCGCATCGTGTTGGGAAGCCAGGGAGGAAAGATCCTTCTGTCCACGAACCAGGGCCGATCGTTCAGAGAGGTCGAGTTTCTGAGGAACGAGGCCGGCGAGGCGACTAACACGAACGTTGGATGGCCCATCGATGGGCTCGTCTTCGGGACGAAGAAGGTGGGCTATGCCGGAACGAACGGCCGGGGCACCTGGCGCACCGAGGACGGCGGGCGGACCTGGTTCAGGGAGCCGTCGGCGCAGTCGGCTGCCGGTCTCAATATCGGCGATGTCGCCGCGGCGGGACCGCACCGCGCGCTCGCCGGCGGCGCCCACGCGGTCGCGCGCCGCGTCACTCAGTAAGGCCGATCAAGTAAGGGCGAGCAACTCCGCTATCGACTTCTCTATGCCCTCCGCCAGGACCGCCAGGTCCGGCGCGGTGTCGTAGTCGCCGAGGAGGCCGAAGCCGATCTTGCCGTTGTACGAGAGCAGCGCGACGCCGAGCGTCGTGTTGTCGGCCAGCGGGAGGACCGGGTACACCTCGCACATCTCGCGCCCCAGGCTGTAGAGCGGGATCTGGGGGCCGGGAACGTTGGTGATGACGAGGTTGAACGCACGCTGGCGCGCGACGAGCCGAGATGCCTGAGCGATGATCGTCGGCGGGGCGTACTCGCCTAGGGTCGTCAGCACCTTAGCGCCGACGGCTTGACCCGAATCCTTGAGGTCGCGCATCCGCTCGCTGACCGTCGCAAGTCGTGCTGCGGCATCCGCTTCGCCGACGGGTAACACGGCCCACATCGACGCAACCTGATTGCCGAGCGCACCCTTGTCCGAATCGGCGCGCACGGACACCGGGATCATCGCGCGGAGCTCCATCTCGTCGACCCGTTCGCCGCGAGCTCGAAGCAGACGTCTCAGCCCGCCGGTCACGACCGAGACGACGACGTCGTTCACCGTGCCGCCGAGTTTGTTCTTGATCCGCTTCACGTCGTCGAGGTCCACCAGCACCGTTTCGAAGCGGCGATGCGGCCCGATCGGCCGGTTGAGGCTCGAGGGGGGTGCCGAGAAACTCCCTCCCACGAAGGCGCCGAGCGCTTTCACACTCTCGATGAGACGGTTGGGGAGCTTCCCGGGATCGAGCGCCGACCCCTGGACGGAACGAACGATCTCGACGGGGGATGTCAGTCGTTCCTTCAGGGCATCGAGGAACAGCTGATCGGGTGTCGGCTCGGGGTCGGGTATCCACCGTTCCGCCTCGAGCTGCTGTGGCTCCGGCGTCAAGTCGAGGATGACCGACATGATGTCGGCCCCCGAGACCCCGTCGACGAGACAATGGTGCGTCTTTGAGATGAGGGCGAACCTGTCGTCCCCGAGGCCCTCGGCGACCCAGATCTCCCACAGCGGTTTCGACCGGTCCAGCTGCTGCGACATGATCCGGGCCGACAGGCGCTTGAGCTTCATCTCGTCGCCCGGAGGCGGCAGCGCGGTGTGGCGGACGTGGTACTCGAGGTTGAAATGGGTGTCGTCGACCCACACGGGCCGGCCCAATCCGAGCGGAACCGTAGCAAGCTTCTGACGGAAACGCGGCACCATCTGGAGACGCCGCTGGATCATGTCCTTGACGTCCTCGTAGTCAGGCGGCGGCCCCTCGAAGATCGCTACACCGCCTACGTGCATGTGCGTGTCGGGCCCTTCCAGATGGAGGAAAAGCTCGTCGAGGACGGTCAACCGCTGGGATCTGGACATACTTGGAGTCTAATGCCGAGGACCCACGATGGACTCGTCCACGCGGTCGAGCGCAGCGGCCTCAGAGATCAACGGATCGTCGAAGCGTTCAAACGGGTGCCCCGAGCGGAGTTCGTTCCCGAGGCACTCCGGAGAGAAGCGTACGGCGACAGGCCCGTGCCGATCCCGGAGGGACAAACGACCTCGCAGCCGACCCTCATCGCGCACATGATCGATGCCGCCGCGCCGCAGCCCGACGACAGGGTTCTCGAGGTCGGGAGCGGGTATGGCTTCCAGACCGCGCTGTTGGCACAGCTTGCCGCGAGGGTCGTAGCGGTGGAGAGGTGGCCGGCTCTGGTGGACGCGGCGTCACGGAACCTCGAACGGAACGGGATCACGGGGGCAAGCGTCTATCTGGGTGATGGCTGGAAGGGTTGGCCGGACGAGGCCCCCTACGACGCCATCGTGGTGTCGGCCGCCGCCGACGAGTTACCTACGGTGCTCGTCGAGCAGCTGGCCGAGGGAGGTCGCCTCGTCGTCCCGCTCAAGCGTGGGGGGAGCGATGACGTCGTCCTGTATCTCAAGCGGAAGGGAGAAGTGGAGCTCGTGAGACTCGTAACGCCGGCTCGATTCGTCCCACTCGTGCGCGAGGAGGAGCGATGAGGGGCCGGGCGATCGCTGTCGTCTGCGTCTTCCTGGTAGCTGGGTGTGCGGGGAGTGACTCCGACGATCCCTCCGCCGAGCCGGTGATCCGCAACGCTCCATCCGGCCAGGCGAGCGCCCCTCCGTTCGACCCTCAGACAGACAGGACCGAGGCCGTTGCGGGTTTCGTTCCGTCGACGTTCGCCGTGATCGGGGATTTCGGGACGGGTGACGCACGGCAGTACGCGGTGAAAAGGAGGATGTGCAGATGGCGCGAGAAGAACCCCTTCGATCATGTCTTCACGACGGGGGACAACATCTATCCCGATGGTGACCCAGCGCTCTTCGAGGAGCGGTTCTTCGAGCCGTACGACTGTCTCTTCAGGGACGATGTGAGGTTCCACGTCTCGCTTGGGAACCACGACATCGTTACCAAGAACGGCCTTCCGCAGATACGCCGGCCCGCGTTCGGGATCCCCCGACGCAACTACGTCTTCCGGACGAAGGGCATCCGTTTCGTGGTCGCGGACTCCAACGACCTCAACTATCGCTGGTTGAAGAAGAAGACCAGAGCCGAGGAGGGAGATCACTGGACGATCGTGCTGTTCCACCATCCGGTCTATTCAGCCGGAACCACCCATGGATCCACACCGGGGTTCGCATCGACCCTGCGTCCCCTGTTCGAGCGCCGCGGAGTAGATCTGGTACTGAACGGACACGACCATCTCTATTCGGCCACGAAGGAGTTGAAGGGCATCCGCTACGTCGTGACGGGAGGCGGAGGCGCGCGGTCGTACGGCTGTGACAAGGCGCCGCCGGTTGTGAGGTGCAAGGCACGCTTGCACTTCCTTTACGTGAGGGCGACGGCGACCCACCTCGAGGTGACCGCGATCCCCGCGCGGGGTCGGCCCATCCATCGCTTCACTACGAGAGGCCGGGCGTAGACCGCTTCAGTCCCTCCAGCGGGTCGAACCGTAGGTTCTGAGCGCCGCGAGGTAGAACATGGCGTGGCTCCAGATGTGAGGCTGCGAGACCATCGTCGTAAGACGTCCTCTCCTGTTCGGCGGGAAGACCATCCAGGACCGGCCCAGGAGGCCCGTTTCGTCCGTCGTCGGTTCCTTCGCCACCCACAGCAGACCTTTCTTCAGCCGCTTGAGATCTTTGCCGCTCCGCCACACGTGGGCGTTGCCCAGCAGAGCCCGCACCTCCAACTCGCCGCGATCCTCTTTCCCTCTGAGAACCCTCGAGAGGTGCCGCCAGTTCTCCTCCGCTTGAGCTTGGGCGACCTTCGATCGTGGAGCTACGAATCTGACCGGCCACAAGAGCGTTCCGCCGGTGCGGTAGTCGCGCGTGTAACAGGTGCATGCTTGATCGAAGAAGTTCTGTCGGATCGCATCTTTCAGCTCGTCGGCGCGTCCGGCCCATCTGTCGGCATTCGCCTCCGCCGCCACGCCTCCCTTGATCCGCGCCGCCCGGGCCGCCGAGGTGACGCCGAGCCACGCCGCCTGGGCGCCGATCAGCGTGCGCGACAGGTTCGGGTTACCTTCCTCGTTCGCCGGACATTGCAGTTCGGTGGCGGGATCGCGACAGCCGAGGGGAGCGTCATCGGTGAGGTAGTGGGCCGCTCGCTGGATCGCCTCGTATACGTCGGACGAGATGAGGTAGGCGCGGTCGCCCGTCTCGGTGAAGTGATCCCACAACGTCCAGATCCCGAGTCCCGTCGAGTCGATCTCGTAGGGGGCACTTCCCCCGACCACTCCGTCCGCGTAGTAGTTCTCCGACCAGTTCCCCGAGGGTGTGGTCATCCCACCCGGTGGCTTCGATGTCGCGGTCGCCTGCAGTTGTCCATAGCGGACGTTGTGCTTCTCGACCATCTCGGGATGGCCGGCTCGTTGGAGGACTTCGTTCACGTACGCGCCCTCCCTGACCCAATCGACCCCGTACGGCGACTGCGTGGCGATCGAGGCGACCGCCAATCCCGTGTGTGCGTCGGTTGCTTGCCGGATGGATATGAGCGATCGCTTGGCCATCCGCGTGATAACGGATGGCGCGCTCTTCGGCATGCGGGCACCGCGTAACCACGCACGCCACCAGGATCGCTTCTCGGCCGCGATGGTCGAGTAAGAACGACCGCGCGCGAGATCTACGAGCGTGGTCGCGTTCTCCTGTGTCTCCGCGGCTGCCATGATCACCTGGACACGCGCCCGGCGGCCCCTCTTAAGGGCAACCTCCTCGTACAGTGCGGCATCAACCTGGCCGCTCGCGCTGCGATTCCCCTCTAGTCCGCCGTCTGCCGAATCGTCGTACGCGCTCATGCCGGCACCGGCCGTCTGGTACGTGTCGTTGCCGACCTGATGACCATCGGAGGGTTTCGAAAGCGCGAGCGCGACCGCGACGCTCGACGCCTCGCCCGTGGATTCGTCCACGCCGGCTCTCTCGTGCACGATGAGGTCGTCGCGTCCGACGAAGCGAGCGCCGTCGTCGTTGTTCTCCTCGGTACACCAATCGGAGATCGGAGCTTGGGGGGCCTTCGAGAAAACGGGGTTGTAGTTGGCGAAGGCGAAGACGCGAGCCCTGCGAACCTTGGACGCACGGGTTCGCTCGACCGCAACATCTCTCAAGAGAACGTCTTGGTTCGGAGCGACGAGGTCCTTCACCCTCACGATCAAACCGAGCTTGCGGTTCCTAAAGGTCGTCAGGACCTCGTCGGTGTCGGCATCGGTGAAACGCTGACGAGAGCGCCACTGCCGCAGCCAGTCGAAACCCCAGCCCTTGGCGCGCCTCTGCGGCTTCCACGCGATCCCGAGGAAGGCTCCCTCGTTCGGGAGCGCTCCCAGGAACCTCTCGCGTCTGTCCGTCGTCCGGTACTTGATCTGGTCGTAGTACGAGGGGGAGGGCCACTTGAAGACCGTGACCGTGGCGTCGCTGTTCAGGGCCACCGACAGGCGCTGGTTGCCTGATACCGCAGAGATGTCGGTTGGCCCCGACGCCTCAGGCGTGGGCTCGCTCGGGTCGCTGCAGTCGTTGGGCGTCTGGGCGCGAGACGGTGGCCCTGGGGGCAGGACGATCGACCAAACGATCAGAGCGATGAAAGCGGCGGAAAAGCGACGCTGGATAAGAGAGACCACCCCCCGCAGGATAGTTGTGGCTGCGAACATACCCGTCGGCATCCACGAGATCGTCACACCCCTCATCTAGCCTTAACGTCATGGATGTCGTTTTGGTAACGCTGCTGGGCATATCTCTCGCTCTGGTCGGAGCGGTTCTGCTGTGGCGACGCTCCGGCCCGCCCGCAGGTGGCACGGAGGTTGACACCCTGCGTCGGGAGATCCGCGCGCTGGGCGATCGCGTCGCTGCCGATTCCTCCCATATAGCGTCCCGGCTGGAGGGCATCGACACCCGCATAGTGTCCAGCCAGAGCGCGAACCAGGACCTCGCTCAAGGCATCTTCGACACGCTCGGGGACGTCCGCAGAGCGACGGCGTCCGTCGCCGATCAGGCGCAGCAGTTCACGGCGCTGCAAGACCTCCTCAAGGCCCCGAAAGCACGCGGCGCGATCGGCGAGGCCATGCTCGAGGAACTCCTGCGCCAGGTTCTCCCTCCACGGTCCTATTCGATGCAGCATCGGTTCCGGACCGGGACGATCGTGGACGCCGCCGTTCGCGCCGGGGGCCGGCTCGTTTGCATCGACTCGAAGTTCCCCCTCGCGAACTATCAGCGGATGTGTCGTGCCGAGGGAGACATCGCCGTCGCGGATGCCGAGCGAGCGTTCGCCGGGGATGTCGAACGGCACATAAAGGACATCTCCGACCGTTACATAGTTCCCGACGAAGGGACGCTCGACTTCGCGGTGATGTACGTCCCGGCCGAAGGGGTTTATGCGGAGGTTCTTCGTCTCGCCCATCGGCGTCGTCCGCTCTTCGAAACGGCGATCGAATCGCGTGTCGTGCCCATGTCACCTCTGACGATGTACGCCTACCTCCAGACCGTGCTCTTCGGGCTCAAGTGCCTGCAGATCGAGGCCAACGCCGAGAAGATCCTGGGTTTCTGCGCCCGGCTCGAGCGGGACCTTGGCAGGTTCGCCGATGACTACGACACCTTGGGCCGTCATCTCCTTAACGCCCGCGGTCGCTACGAAGAGGGGAACAAGAGGCTGGGCCGCGTTCGCGACCAGCTCGAGCGTGCCGTGGACCTCGCCGACGCGGATCCACCGGCCCCGCTCGAGGCCGTCAACGATCTCTAGCCGTTAGGGAACCGCGGGCGGCCCCGCCTA
>JBOGXG010000035.1:0-6147 GCA_050694195.1 Actinomycetota bacterium
CGTCACGACCCCTTGCAGATCACCCGACATGAGAGTGATGTCCGACGATTCGATGGCCACGTCGGTCCCGGTTCCGATCGCGATGCCGAGATCGGCTTGGACTAAGGCAGGAGCGTCGTTGATCCCGTCGCCCACCATGGCGACAACCTTGCCCTCATCCTGTAGACGCCGGACCTCGGTCACCTTGTCCTGGGGCAACACCTCAGCGAGGACCCGGTCGATGCCCACCTCGCTCGCGATAGCGGCGGCGGTCCTCCGGTTGTCTCCGGTGATCATCGCCACGTCGAGCCCCATCGCATGGAGCTTGGCGACGACCTCGCGCGCGTTGTCTTTTAGGACGTCAGAGACACCCAGCACCACACGCGCCCGACCGTCCCAGCCACAGAAGACCGCGGTGCGGCCTCGTCCCTCCAGCTCAGTCGCGGCGACCTCGAGATGATCGGGGATCATGACAGCCTGCTCGCGCATGAGCTTGCGACTTCCCACGAAGACAGCAACGCCATCGATCTCGGCCGAGACCCCGTGCCCCGTGACTGCGGAGAAACCCGAGGCTTCGGGAACCGTAGCCCCACGCTCCTTCGTCCCCTCGACGATCGCTCGACCGATGGGATGCTCTGACCCTGCCTCGGCCGCCGCTGCGTAAGCAAGCGCTTTCGATTCCTCGTCACCGTTTGCGACAACTACGTCGGTCAGAGTCATACGACCCTGGGTGAGCGTGCCGGTCTTGTCGAACACGACCGTCTGGACCCTGCGGGATCCCTCCAGTACATCGCCACCCTTGATGAGCACCCCCATGTCCGCACCCCGGCCGGTTCCGACCATGATCGCCGTGGGTGTGGCTAATCCCAGCGCGCACGGACAGGCGATGATCAAGACCGCCACTGCTGCAACAAGCCCGCCCGTGGCATCGCCCGCGACCACTGCCCAACCGGTGAAGGTGGCGACGGCGATTACCAGGACCACCGGAACGAAGACACCTGAGATGCGATCGGCCAGACGCTGCACCGGCGCCTTGCTGCCTTGGGCTTCCTCGACCAGTCGCACGATTTGGGACAGTGCCGTGTCCTTGCCGACTGCGGTGGCCCGGATGGTTAGCACCCCGTTGGAGTTGACCGTCGCGGCCGCGGTCTGGTCACCTTCCTTCTTCTCGACGGGGACGGACTCACCGGTCAGCATCGACTCATCGACCGCGGAGAAACCGGAGACGACGCTCCCGTCGACGGGGATCTTCTCGCCGGGGCGAACCCGCACCAGGTCGTCGACCTCGACCTGCTCGACGGGAACCATTCGCTCCTCGCCGTCGACGACCAACCGGGCTTCCTTGGCCCCGAGCTCGAGAAGCTTCTTGATCGCGTTCGAGGCACGCCCCTTGGCGCGTGCTTCGAAGTAGCGACCGAGGATGATGAAGGCGATGATCAGCGCGGCAGTGTCGAAGTAGAGATCTCCTCCGTTGAACAGCTCATATGTGGAGAAGAAGAACGCCGCCAGCGTTCCCAGCGCGATCAGGGTGTCCATGTTGGCGCTGAACGAGCGGACCCGTTCGAAGCCCGTCTTGATGAAGGGCCATCCCGCGTAGAACTGGACCGGGATCGTGAGGGCGAACGAGGTCCACCGTGCCCACGGGTCGTGCATCGCGAACAGACTCAAGGCGAACACGGCCAATCCGAGTGGCCAGCTGATCAGGACCCGGCGCCACCACATCTTCTGGTCTCGCTCGTGAATGCTTTCAGCATCGGCGTCTTCAGCTCCGACCGGCTCGATGCGATAGCCGATCTTGGAAACCGCCTTCTGCAACTCTTCGAGACTGGCTGAGTCCGGCCGGTACTGGACGCGCGCCCGGTTGGTCGCGAGGTTCACGCTCGCGCTTTCTACGCCGACATGACGAGCCAGGGTCCTTTGGACCCGTGCGGCGCAAGACGCGCACGTCATTCCGTCGACCGTCAGCTCGAGCTCGTCGGCACCGTTCGAGCCACTGAGACTCTCGCCCGGCGCTTCTCGCAGTCCCTCGCCGCGACTCATCGGGTTAGCTCTCTGTTGTCGCTTCCCTCAGCGCCCGCGTCCGTCTGCTCTTGCGCGCGCAGCTGAGCTAGTTCCTCACGAAGTGCCGAGACCTCTTCTTTAGAGACCGACGAGTCATCGTGGCCGTGCTTGCGGCCCATCATCATGGGGACGCATATCAGCAACATCATCGCTCCACACGCCAAAGCAGGGAGCGCGGCCCATAGCCATTCCAAGGTGGAACCTCCTAGGTCTAGGTCGCTCGCGCCCGCTTTCGGGCGCGCGGATGCCTAGACGGTGCGAGGAGGTCTGAAGAGATCGCTCAGAGCGGCAATCGCGCTCGAGCGTTCAGGCTGGAGTACGAATCGAGTCTTCCGAAGACAGACGATGAAGACCGACAGCGCCAGGATCGCGGCGCACATCAATGCAATGGGTCGCTCAGTTGAATTACAGGCCGGGCAGGGTTCACCATGCATCTCCATGCCCATGGCCATGGGTAGGGCCAGGAGCAGGATCAGCATCACAAGCAGGATCACGAGGAGCGGCTTCATCACCCAGGAAGCTTAACCTTGTCGCGCCGGATAGGCGGCTCCAGCGGGAGGATCAGCGTGGGCGGAAGCGAGGAAACGGGCGGTATCTACAGGGCGCTATGGGCTGCGTTCGCCGTCCAGGTGGCCGGCCGCCTCCTTGATTTCTGGTGGCACTCAACCCACGATGGATTCGAGACGGGCCGGGACCAGCTCACGGCCCACTGGCTCGTTTGGCTGGGAACCATCTTTGTCCTGGCCGTGGCAATTCGCGCCCTGCGTGCTGACCTGCCCGATCCCGAACGACGTGGATATCTCGTCGTGCTGTGGTCCAACGCTTTGTACGTGGTGGTCGCGGTCATCCATTTCCTGCAACACCTCGACCATCAGGAAGTCGATTGGGCCCACATGTCACTGGCGGTGACGAACATCGGCTCTGTGGTGGGTGTGGCGATGGTCACCGCGACTCGAACAAGACGCCTCTCTCCGCAAGCGCGAGGCGAGGCATGACGTCGGCCTCTTCCTCAGACCAGCTTGGCCGAGCCAACGACAAACGACGCCGGGCGTGGGCGAAGCGAGCCTCCAATTACGACAAGTCGATCGGTTTCTTCGAGCGCCGGATCTTTGGCACGGGCCATCGCGAATGGGCGTGCTCGAAAGCCGCCGGCGATGTGCTCGAGATCGCGGTGGGGACCGGACTGAATCTCCCGCACTATCCAGAAGAGGTCCGCGTCACCGGACTCGACCTAAGCCCCGAGATGCTTGAGATCGCTCGGACTCGAGCCGGTGACCTCGGCCGACGCGTCGAGCTGCGGGAGGGCGATGCGCATGCTTTGCCCCTCCCCGATGCGTCCTTCGATGCCGTGGTCTGCACATACTCGCTCTGCAACATCCCGAACCCGGCGTTAGCGATTTCCGAGATGAAGCGGGTGCTACGAGCAGGCGGAAAGCTCATCTTGGTCGATCACATCCGCAGCGTGGTCAAACCGATCGTCTGGTTCCAGAAGGCGGTCGAGTTCTTCTCGATGCGCTTCGAGGGAGAGCACCTCACGAGGCGGCCACTGGAACAGGTCACCGCCGCGGGATTCGAGGTCACCCAAAAAGATCGCCTCGCGCGTGGTGGCGTCGTCGAAAGGTTGGTCGCCACCAAAGCGAACAGCTGACTCGAAACGCTGGCGAAATCTCGGAGAAGCCCTTGACCTTGGAGTTCACTCCAAGGTTTACCTTGTCTCCATGGCCCTAAGAGTCTCGGAAGTCGCCCAACAGGCAGGTGTGTCGTCCGACGCCGTCCGCTTCTACGAGAAGGAGGGCCTACTTCTCGAGCCTCCCCGTTCGCCAGCGGGCTACCGCGAGTACGAGGACACGATCCCCCAGCGGATCAGGTTCATAAAGGGGGCCCAGGAGATGGGTCTCAGGCTTGCCGAGATCGGCGAGCTGCTCGAGATCCAGGATCGCGGCGCTTGTCCTTGCGGGCATACGAAGACACTCGTCGAGCGGCGGATCGAAGAGATAGATGCTGAGATGACCCGGCTGTCGGACATGAGAGCGGAGCTCGCGGAGATGGCGAAGCTCGATTGCCCCGCCACCGACCAAGGGGATCTTTGGCCGTGCGAGGTCACGTTCATCAAACGAGGGGGTGAACGAGTTGGCTGAAGGCGGATGCCCGTGCTGCGGATGCCCGTGCGGTGATTGCGGCGGGTCATGTTCTAACAAATAGAAGGAGGTTCAATCTTCGTGGGAGAAGCATTTTCCGTGGTGCCGAACCGTACTTCTCCTTGCCGAACGCGACAGAGGAACTTCATGCCCCGGCTCATCCGGTCGATCCACGAGCGAGCGATTGCCTCTGACGAGATCGCGTTACGCGGCCGTCACTCCTCGACGACGACACTACCGCTCATGTTCGAGCCCTCGTGCGGAATGCAGAAATACCCGTAGGTACCCGCTTGGTCGAACGTCACCTCGAATTCCCCTCCCGGTGACAGGAGGCTGTCGGCGACGTCGTCACGAGCCGCTTCCTCGCTTTCAAAACCTCCGCTGGAGAAGTAAGGGGCTCCCTCGGGAAGCTCATCCTCATAGGCGGTGACCGTGTGACCCTCGTCGGAGTCGTTGACGAAGGTCACGGTTGTGCCCGCGCTGACGATCAGCGTCTCCGGTTCGAAGCGCTGCCCAGGCCGCATCGCGACGGTGTTGTCCCCTCCGTCACCTCCCGCGCAGGCACCCAGCGCCAGGCCGACCACGAGCATGACCAACCCCGGCTTTGTGACTCCGTTCAAGCAGTCAACAGCCCGGTGACGTACATGAACAGCAATCCTGCCATGAGGCCCAAAGCTCCGAACCCTGAGGCAAGTCCATAGTCGCGCGACATGCCTCTCGTTATCTGCCACACCACCTGCGCGATGGCCCCAGCCGCGACGCCGAACGCTAGCCCAGCCCACGCGGGCGCAAACGCGAAGCCGCCGCCCCATGCTCCCAATATGGTGGGCGCGCCGGCTACGGCGCCGAGTGCGACGAAGTGCCACAGAGAAGGGCGCTTCGCCTCCGACCCCAGCGGAGCCACGATCGCGAGTCCCTCGGTGGTGTTGTGGATCGCGAAACCGAGGATCAAGAAGGTGCCCAGGGCAATCTCACCACCGGCCAATGCCGCTCCTACCGCCAGGCCTTCACCGAGGTTGTGCAGTCCGATCCCAACGGCAATGAGATAAGCCAGGACAAGCCCGCCGATGGAACCCGCGCTGTGTGCGGGAGATTGCGACTCGCGCCGCCGTCGCTGCAGCAACTGTTCGAAGGCGGCCAGACCGACCACTGCACCGACCGCTCCGATCGCGAACAGCGACAATCCGTCGAGCACGGCGGCTGTCTCGCCGGCGAGTTCGAAGCCTTCCGCGACCGTGTCGATGAGCAGAAAGCCGAGCAGACCCACCGTGAAGGCAAGAAAGAAACCGATCCAGCGCTTGGACGCTCGTCGCAGTGCTGGATACCAGAACAGTCCGATGGTGACAGGAATGACTCCAATGTAGATGCCAAGCAGCGCGTATATGGCAATTGTGGAGCTGTCCGCCTCAGGTGTAAGCGCGGCCGCCTCGATCTCGTGCTCGATCGTCACGCCCGTGGCGGTAAGCATCGCGATGCCGAGCGGAAGCCCCTCCTCCCACGGATATGGGATGCGCAAAGTAGCGGTCTCCAGGCGGGCGAGCGTCGGATCGGTGATCTCGAAACCCGTGTAGGCCTCGTTGACCAGTATCTGAGCAATGGTCACGGGATCGGGCCCGTCGTTTCTCAGCTTGAGGGTGATCTCATCCTCGGTGAGCACCGTGCGCTCGACAGCCACGAGCTCCACCGCCGGCACCTCACGCAGGCTCCCAATCGGGTTGAACACCAAGAAGGCTGCGACCAACGCGGCGATAGCAACGACCGGGAGCAGCCAACCCAGCCACTGAGGGATGCGCGTGTTGGGCGCCACCGTCGTAGCCACTCAGACCACCTCGAACGCGCTCAACCACCCGAGATCGATGAACTCGGTGACGTGGGCGTGGAAGATGAAGTTTCCGGGCTGGTCGTAGGTGAACTCAAGCATGTGGCGCTCGGCCTGTCCCATGGAGATCGTGTCGGTGAACTCGTCCGG
>JBOGXG010000036.1:0-13061 GCA_050694195.1 Actinomycetota bacterium
ATGCCGTTCCTGACTCTGGGGGATCCGACGGGGGAGACCGTGGTCTGGGGGGTCCTGGCCGGGATCTCCGGGGGCGCCGGCGTGACCCTCTTCTACCGTGCGCTGGCGCTGGGACGGATGAGTGTCATCGCTCCCATCACGGCGATGGAGGCCGCCTCGGTTCCGGTGCTCTTCGGATTGCTGACGGGCGAGCGGCCGGCCGGACTGGCTCTCGCCGGTGTCGTCCTCGCCCTCGGTGCGGTCGGCCTGGTTTCCGCGACGCCGACGACGGCCACCGACGCGCCGGTTTCGCCGCGGGTACGGCTCTCCGAGCGGGGGCTCTGGCATGCAACCGGGGCCGGCCTCGGCTTCGGGTTCTTCTTCATCACCTTGAGCGAGGCCGGGACCGAGACCGGGCTCTGGCCGTTGATGATCGCGCGCGCGGCGTCCCTCAGTTTCGCCCTGTCGGCCGCGCTCGTGGCGCGCAGATCGCTCAGGCCCGAGCCGGGGACCGGCCGCGGCATCGCGCTCGCCGGCGTGCTCGACGTGGCGGCGAACATCCTCTATCTAGCAGCGAGCCGCGTCGGCCTGCTCTCCATCGTCGCGGTTCTCACCTCTCTGTATCCCGCGAGCACCGTCGTTCTGGCCCGCACCTTCCTAGGTGAACGCCTCTTCCGTCCGCAGATGGTGGGTCTTGTCCTCGCGGTGGTGGGCGTTGCCCTCATCGCCCTCGCCTGAGCCGGTTTCCTAGTCGAAATCGAGGCTCTATGTGTGCCTTTCCTGCACCAGATAATCGGGGCGTCAAGGATCCAGATCGATGCGGATCGTCAGGAGTTGGGTCCCCATCGTTCGGACGAGCGCGCTGTTGAAGCGAGACAGCGTTCGCTGCCGAGCCCGAGCGTCGTCCTCCGGCATGAGTGTCGCGACACCGGTGCGCCACTTGCCTTTCACCTTGACGCGAACGCGCGGATCCGCCTTGAGGTTCTTGACATAGTTGGCCTGGTGGCCGTGCTCGGCGACGATCCAGAACGTGTCGCCTTTCGATCCGTTCCCCACTGGGTTACGACGCGGTTCGCCGGTTCTTCGTCCCCTTGTTTCCAAGAGCGCCCACCACGGCCCGCGTCCCGCGACGCGTTTCACGATCGGGTTGGCGATGTACTTGGCGAGTGCGGTTGTGAACGCCCTCTTGTTCACGCGATCGCTTCGCGCAGTTGATCGACGGTGATGTTGCCGCCGCTGCAGACGAGGGCTACCCGACGGCCCCGCATCCGATCGCGTAGCTTCAGCGCGGCCGCCAGTGGGCTTGCTCCCGCGGCCTCGACGAGGTTCCGGGTGGCGTCGATCATCGTCACGATCGCCGCGCGTATCTCGTCTTCGCTCACGAGCACGAAATCGTCGAGATGTCGCCACATGATCCTTTGCGGTAACTCGAAGGCGGTGCGGGTGGCGAGGCCCTCGGCAGCCGTCTTCATCTCGGCTGTCACGAGACGTCGCTCTTTCCACGACCGATAGGCCGCGGGGGCCGCGGCGGCCTGCACCCCGATCACCTCGAGGTCGGAACGGCTGCCCTTACCGGCGATGCACGTGCCTGCCGCACCGCTGCCGCCACCGATGGGAACGACCACGGTCTCGATGTCGGGCTGCGTGTCCAAAATCTCGAGCGCGTAGGTTCCGACCCCTTCGATGAGGTCCACTTCGTTGCCCGAGTGGACGTACCTATAGCCGTTCTCTTGAGCGAGGGCCTGGCAGTGCTCGCGGGCGTCGTCGAAATCGCGACCATGAGTCACGATCCGCGCGCCGAGGTCCTCCATCGCCCGGACCTTCACCTCGTTGGCTCCCTCGGGAACGCATATCGTCGCGGCCACACCAAAGAGCCTCGCCGCGAATGCGATCGACTGTCCGTGGTTGCCGGTCGACGCAGCGATCAGGCCCCGAACTCGTTCGTCGTCGGTCAACTGGGATGCCAGGTTCACCCCGCCCCGCACCTTGAAGGCACCGGTCGGCAGGTGGTTCTCGTGCTTCACCCACACCTCGGCGTCCAGGAGGCGCTCGAGGCCCGGGTAGCGCCGCAGGGGGGTCGGCTCGAGGTAGGGCCCGATACGGGTCCCGGCCCCTCGAACCCCTTCGTACGTCGGCAGCGCCGTTCCGCGCTCGGTATCGGCCATCCGTTCCTCCCTCCCGAACGCTAACTGAGGGTGGGCAGGGACGCCTCGAGGGCCGTCGAATCCTGGGGTATGGAGACGGTACGGAGGGGCCGGGCCTGGCTGATCGGGATCGCCTGCGCCGGGATCGCCCTCTCCCACGAATTCGGCTATCAGGTAGACAACCCCGCGGTGGCGCAACGCGTACACGTCCTGCAGGAAACGGGACACGCCTACCTTCCCGTCTTCGTCACCCTGGCACTCATCGCCTGCATCCTCGGCATCGTGGGATATCTCGCCCACCGCGTTGTCGGCCGTACCGCCACGAGCGCCCCCCGCGAGTTGTTCCTTCACACGGCGCTTTATCTCTTCGGTCTTCAAGCCGCCGGGTTCGTGATCTTGGAGGTGGGGGAGCGTGCGCTCTCCGGCAGCGGATCCGCGGAGCTGCTGGCGCACTCGCCGGTGATCCCGGCGTTGCTCGCCCAGGGGGTGCTCGCTCTCCTCGGTGCGCTTCTCCTGTTCGGCCTCGCCAGGTCTGTGGATGCGATCCTGTCCTCGCTTGAGAGATCGCTTGCCAACGAGACGGCGGACGATCCACCTGCATGGCTCCACAAGTCGATCATCGTTCCCGCTCCGATCCTCCTCTCGGGGGGACGTGGGCTGCGCGGTCCTCCCTCCCACCGGAGGTAGAAGCTGCGCGCAACACGCGCGACTCTGCACGCGCAGACCCGACCACGGAACGACCGATGACGAGGGAGATGACGATGACGACCATCAGGGTCAGGTGATCACTGTGCCGATGGACAGGAAGATGTTGAAGATCGCTCTCGCGATCGTTTCGGCCACCGTCGTGGGGGCCGCGATGGTACCGGCGTACGCACATACGGAAGTGTCCGACTCTTCTCCGCAGGACGGTGCCACGGTCGATGTCGCTCCCGACGAGGTCTGGGTGAAGTTCGGCAGCGTTCCTCCGCCGGGCGAGCAGCCGCTGGCTATCGCCGGTGGCGTTCTGGACGTATACGACGCCTGCGGGAGCCAGGTGAGCATGGGCGAGACGCAGATGAACGAACTGCAGAACCAGTTAACCGTCGCTTCGGGAGGTGGGAAGGCGGGACGCTACGAGATCGTCTGGACGGTTGAAGCGACGGATGGAGATGTGCAGTCGGGGGTCATCGATTTCATCGTGTCGAGCGGCGCTGCCTGTTCGTCGGTGCGCCGGGTCGATCCCGCGAAGGATGTGGACCGGGGGTTCGACGTGAAGTCCGTCGGAGTCGAGCAGAACGACCTCGTAACGAGCACGCAGGTGAAACTCAAGAAGCCGATCACCTGCAAAGCGCTCTCGTCACGGTCCGACGACGCCCTGCAACTCGGATTCGACTCGAACGCCGACGAAACCGACGACTTCACCGGAACGTTCTCGTGTCGCAAGGAGGACCTTTCCTTCACGGTCGCGGCGGCCGATGACGATCGAGACCGCGTCGTCTATCCGGCGTCACTGAATCGCAAGGGCAACGCGCTGACCGTGGAGCTGGAAGCCGGGGATCTTTCCGATGGCAAGCACCTGGATCTCTACGCGCTTTCTTCCAGCGAGGCGCGCAAGTGCTCACGCGAACCCGCCGAAGGTAAAGAGGCGCCCACGTGTATCGACAGGGCACCCGACCTCGGCGTGTTGAGGGCTTTTTGATGAGTCCGCACGCGGCGGTCGCGGCGCCGACGTTATCTAGCCGGCCCCAGGAGCGACAATGGAAACCATGAAGCGATCTCTCGTTCGAGTCGTGCCCGTCGCGGCCGCTCTGATCGTCCTGGCCCTCCCGGCTCCCGCGCTCGCGCATCCGAGGGTCGTGTCCACCACCCCGGCGGACGGCTCGACCGTGTCGCAGCCTCCCGGCGAGGTCTCCGTGGAGTTCGACGAGCTGGTGGAGGGAGGGAGCCTGGAGGTCTACGACCCCTGCGGGGCGCGCGTCGATAGCGGCAGCCCGCAGACCGTTGGATCGAAGGTCACCGTCGGCATCTTCGCCGACAGGGCCGGGAGATACACCGCGGTCTGGGAGGTCATCGGCGAGGACGGGCATCCCGTGCGAGGCGATTGGACCTTCACATCCAGCGGCGGAGCTGCCTGCGCCGGTTCCGGCGGGGGGAGCGAGGGGACCGGTAAGGCCGGTGGATCCGGCGGCGACGGCGTCGCCGGCTCCGGTGAAGGGGGGGCCGGCGGAGCGACGGCGGGCACGGACACGGCTTCCGGCGACGGATCAGGCGGCGCGGCGAGCGACGACAAGAGCGGCAAAGACGCCGATCAGAAGCGTCGCGGGAAGCACGGTCGTCACGGTAAGTCCGGGGGCCACGGTAACCATCACGACTCGGGCGAACAGTCGCGTCGCGTGAACCTCGCGGCCGACGAGCCGAGCGGGGGTGACGGCGAGCTCCCCCTCGACTGGCTCTTGATCTCGTTCCTGATCGCGGCCCTCATCGGCGCAGCCGGCGGAGCGGTCTACGCGAGCATCGTAGGCCCCCGCTAACGAGGTACTCCGGGAACCCCTCCACCTTCTTTCCATGTAAGGGAAACAACGCACGACGTTGCATCCCTTACACAGAAGCCCGCGAACGTTGCCGCCCTTCCATGGTTCGGCGGATCAGAAGATCGTGAGCGCCTTCAGGACGTCGGCCAGAACGAGGTCCGGTGTCTTCACGACGTCGTCCCATGTGAAGCGGAGGACACGCCAGCCGCCCAGCACCAGCTTGCGCTCTCGGGCTCTATCTCTTCGAGTGTCCGGGTTGATCCGGTGGAATCGCCAGCCGTCGACCTCGATCACGAGCTTCCGGCTGGGGCTGGCGAAATCGACCCTAGCGATCGAGCCGTCGTTACCCGAGATCTTCAGCTGCACCTCCAGGTCGCCGATGTCCAGCGGTTTGAGGATGGCCAACATGCGCCCTTCGAGTTCTGATTCGGTTAGTCCGTAGTCGGCGTCTCGAGACGCAAGTAGGCGTCGGACCTTGGTCGTTCCTGCGAGACCACGTCGGCCTCTCTGCAACAGGTCGTTGGCGATCTGAGGAAGGGCGAAGAGATCTCGTCGGTGGGCGTCGTCGAACGCCGGCTCCAACCGAGACAGCGGTTCCCTGGCGGCGATGTCGTACAACGTCCGGTTGACCCTGGTCGTCGGAAGGTTGTGGATCCACTGGAACGGCGGACTGTCCTCTCGGCGAAACGTGTGACAGATGACTCCGTCTTTAGGCCACATCCTTTTCGGCGCACTTAGCTCGACGGGCCCGCGCCGGTAGCCGCTGAGCCCATGCAGCGCGGCGGCGGAACGATGCGAGATGAGGCTCCCGTGGCCCGCCCAGAGATACGCGGCGTGGAGTTGTCCCAACCACACGTCAGGCGCCGGCCGCATGCGATAGACACCCGGCAGAACGGCCACCCACCGCCCGGAATCGAGACGCATCTGTATGGATCTATCGCTATACCCGGCGTTCCGCGCTTGCTTGCGGGAGATGTGTCCCTGCTGCCGCGCGGCCAGAGCCTCGCAGACGGCGTCCTGTGCCGCGTACGTTTTCATGCATCGGAGGAAAGCCCAGTTCCGTTCGGCGCGCTGTGAACCACATCACAGGTAGGCGAGTCCGAACCATGTAAGAACGACAACGTCACGCGGCTTCTATGTAAGAGAAACAACCCACTACGTTGCTTCCCTTACATGGAACGGGTGGGGGAGCCGGTTCTAAGAGGTAGGGCGTCCGAGAATGATGTCTTGGTGGCCCAGGCGGGCGCCCTGCTTTTCCTTCGCCACCAGGCGCAGGCGGTGGACCTGGTAGCCGAGGTCCCGGCCCTGGGCTCGGTTCTCGAGCTCCAGCAGCGTGTCGGGCAGCGTCACGACGAACATCTGGCTCGGCTCTTTGCGCTTGAGGTTCCTCGGGGCCGGGACGAGCTCGACGTTGATCGGCGCGCCGCCGCGCTCGCTGACCGTGAGCGATCCGACCTCGCGGCGCGCGTAACCGAATATGAAGGTCGTCTTGTGCTTGCGGTCCGGGCTCACGAACGCGCGCAGCGGAAGGTCGAAGTTGGTCAGGCAATAGAACGACTCGAACTCGCCCGCGACGTCGAGGTCCAGACAGACGTCCCCGTTCTTCTCCTCGTAGGCGCGCATGTTCCACTTCTTGTCGTCGATCTCGCCGGCGAAGACCAGTCCGTCATCGCGGAAGACGGTCTCGGTGTTAGTTGCCCGCGTGAGGTCGCGCGTCGCCCGCCGCCACGGCTCCCAGGCCGCGACCGCGATGGCCCCGGCCAGCACGACGATCACGATGACCGCTACGTCACGGCGCCACGCCGCGCGCCGGGCCACGCGGTGTAGTCGCTCCGAGGAGAAGGCAGGCGTGATGTCGATCTCGGGAGGGGGGCCCGTCTCGTCCGGGAGCTCGTCCTCGAGATCGGAAACCCTCGTCTCGCTCCATCCCAGGATGTCGGCCGTCTGCGCGACCGAAAGCTGGAGCACTCGCCGAAGGCCCTGTACGACCCGTGTCTTTCCCGCTCGCCCGAACTGGTTGGACGCTTCGACGATCTCGCGGAAGAGGATGAGCTCGAACATCGATTCCTCGCGCCTGTGGTCGAGCCGCGCGAAACAGCGGGTGAAGGCAAGTTCGGTGACGCGGGCTCGCTCGCTCGGTTCGTCATTGAGGTGAGCTGCGAGGGAATCGGCGTCGGCGATGTAACGCCGGTAAAGATCGGCCCTCTTTCCCCGGATCTCGTCGGTGTTCACGAACCGCCCCTCATCCGGGACCGGCTACGGTCGACCGGCCCCCACGTAATCCGAACGATAAGCGGAGACGACACGCACCTGGGATCCCGTGTAGGGGGCCTCGACCATCTGGCCTCCGCCGATGTACATAGCGACGTGGTGGATCGGGCTTCCGAAGAAGAGAAGATCGCCCGGCTGCCAGTCCGACTGCGACACGCGCGGCGTGGCCGCGTACTGAGAACCCGAGTGATGAGGGAGCGCTACCCCTGCCTGTGCCCAGGCCCACATCGTGAGTCCGGAACAGTCGTAGGAATCGGGCCCCGCCGCGGCCCACACATAGGGCTTCCCGAGCTGAGAGAGAGCGGCATCGACCGCGGTCTGCGCGCCTCCGTTGGGCGCGGGGGCCGGGTTGGGCACCACTCCTTGGTCGGCCGCTGCCGCCTCGGCCGCGGCGGCGGCCGCGCGCGCCTCCGCTCTGGCTGCTGCCTCGGCTCGCCGTTGGGCGCGCCTCTCGGCCGCGGCGATGAGTTCGTTCAATCGGGCGATCTCGTCCTCTTGATCGGCGACCTTGGCCTCGACCTCACCCCGCAGTTCTTCGAGGCGAGCTTCTTCGGCGGCGGCCGCGGCCCGGTCCTCGTCGAGGGAGGCGATCTTCGCGTTGAGCTCGCGCCGAGCGACGTCTAGCTCCTCGAAGACCATCGTCTGCTGCTCCTCGGAGCTCTCGAGGTAGGCGAGGTCCCTGTCTATGTCCGCAAGCGACTTCGACGAGAGGACGACCTCGATGCTGCTCGAACCGCCGCCCATGTAGAGCTCGGTGGCGAGCTCGACGGCGGCCTCCTGCTTCGCCGCCATGCGCTTCTCGATCTCGCTCACCTCGAGTTCCTTGGCGGCGATCCGGGCGCGCAGGTCGTCGAGCTCGGCGTGGACGAGGTTGTATCGCTCGACCACGATCTCGAAGTCTCGCTCGAGCTCCATCAACCGGTCGCGGGCGGCCTCGAGCTCGGCCTGAGTCGGCGCGGCGAACGAGGGCCCCGGAACCGATACGAGAGTGAGGGCCAAACAGGAAGCGGCGGCGAGAACCGCGGCGACCCGCCTGTAACTGGAACGATGCCGCGAAAAACGCATCTGAGAAACCATAACCTGACTTGTTTGACGACTAGCGGAAAACCCCCTTCTGTAATCGGCACCCAGCGGCGAGACTGGAGCCATGCCCGCCCTAACGCGCTACGCCTTCCAGAGCATCTGGACGATGGATGCGGCCCTCGATGAGGTCTACGACGCCCTGGAAGAGCTTGGGGATTACCCGCTCTGGTGGCGGGAGGTGAAGGACGCGGAGAAGATCTCCGAGAACCGCTTCCGGCTGAGGTGTAGGTCCTTCCTCCCTTACGACCTGATCTTCATCACCGAGCAGGCGCGGCGGGATCGGGACGCGGGGGTGCTCGAGGCGAAGATGGAGGGGGACCTCGAGGGGTTCTCGCGCTGGACCATCTCGCCGGTGGCGAAGGGATCGCGGCTCGTGTTCGATGAGGTGGTCGTCACCAACAAGCGGATGCTGAACCTGCTCGCGCCGATCGCGCGGCCCGCCTTCAAGGCCAACCACACGATCATGATGCGGAGCGGCCGGAGGGGCCTAACCGCCTACCTCGGGGGACTGCGGTCCGAGCGCCGTCGCGCCGCCGCTCATCCGGAGTCTCCTGAGCTACAGTCCGTCGCTCCGGACGATCTGTAGCAACTGGCCCTCGCTCCCGTCACTCGCCGCCTCGATCGCGACCTGGTCCCCGGCCCTCAACGTGAGGTAGCGACCGTGGTCGCCGCGCGCCTTCTGGATCGCGGCGAGGAAGCGATGGAGGAACAACTCCTCCGCCTGTTTCTCGAGCTTCTCGAGGTCGACGACGAGCGGCGCCCGTCGGGTGTTGTCTCTGTCTTCGCGCATCTCTCGACCCTTCCGTGAGTTACCCCTCGACCGACCACCCGTAGGAAGCTTAAGCCTGGTCTACTGTGAGGCCTCGGGATCGTCTCGCCGGGGGGTATCGCGGGCGCCCGACAGGTAATCAACCCACGGGGGAGAATCACCTGCTGTTCGGCCTACTACATCGGTAAGAGGGGTGGGATGAGAGACACGGTCAAGATCTGGCTCTTGAAGCGACGACGCTCGAGGGTCGCCAAGAAGAAGGGACCCGGTCGGAGATCGACGTTGGTCCTCTCCGCCACTCTGCTGGTTCTGCTCGGGGCGTTCGCATGGTCGATCGATTACCTGTACTTCGGACCCGAGCCCGATGGAGCCGAGGTCTCGCTCGACGAGTTGGCCGCGCTCTCGGCCGAGGAGAGGGTCGAGACCGCCGTGTTCCACGACGAGGATCTGGTGATCACGGGCTCGTTCTCGGAACCGGCTCCCGCCGAGGAGCCGAAGGATGCCAAGGGCGAGAGGGGCGAAGGAGCCGGCGCGCGGAACGACAACGACGACGATGAGGGCCGGGGCGACAACGATAACGACGCGGGGAACCGCGGCGAGCGGAACAAAACCGGCAACGAGCGGAACGACACCCGCAACGAGCGGAACGATGGCGGCAACAAGGGCGAGGGCGATGGTGCGAAGCCCGCCGAGGAGCCCTCGATAGCTCCGCCGGGTGCCGGGACCTACTGGGCTTCGTACCGGGATCCCTTGACCGCGACGCTCGTCGACATGGTCAGTGCCGCGGGGGCCGAGGTCAGCGTCGATTCCCAGGCGGGGAAGCAAGCCGTCAGCGCGATCAGTACCTTCCTCCTTCCACTGATGATCTTGGCGAACCTCTTCGCCCTGCTCTTCTCCGCCGGACGCGGCGGGGGCTCGGGCATCGGCGACGTCCAGATGTTCGGGACGATCGGGCGCGGAAAGACGAAGAAAGGGGCGTCCACGGTTTCGTTCGACGACGTTGCCGGCGCCGATGAAGCCGTTGCCGAGTTGCGGGAGGTGCGCGACTACCTCGTTAATCCTTCGAAGTACGAGGAGCTCGGCGCCGCACCGCCCAAGGGCGTCCTGCTCGTCGGGCCCCCAGGGTGTGGCAAGACACTTCTTGCGAAGGCGATCGCGGGCGAGGCCGGGGTCCCCTTCTTCTCGGTGGCCGGTGCCGAGTTCGTCGAATCCCTCGTGGGTGTGGGGGCGGCCCGAGTGCGTGACCTCTTCGCGAGGGTACGCGCGGTGGCCCCGGCGATCCTCTTCATCGACGAGCTCGACGCGGCCGGCCGAAAGCGTGGGTCCGGCGGCGGTGGTGGGGGAAGCGACGAGCGCGAGCAGACGCTGAATCAGATGCTCGTGGAGATGGACGGTTTCGATGTCAGCTCGGGCGTCGTCGTGATCGGAGCGACCAACCGCCCGGACATCCTCGACCCGGCCCTGCTCAGGCCCGGTCGTTTCGACCGGCACGTCACGGTGGACCAGCCCGACGCGGAAGGCCGCCAGGCGATCCTCGAGCTGCACGCCAAAGCCAAACCTCTCGACGCGAAGGTCGACTTCGAGTACCTAGCCAAGCGAACCCCCGGCTTCTCGGGGGCCGACCTCGCGAACGTCATCAACGAGGCGGCACTCCTCACGATCCGCGAGGAGAAGAAGGCGGTCGAGATGCCGGAGCTCGAGGAGGCGGTTCAACGCGTGCTCGCCGGGCCCCAGAAGCGCGGCCGGATCCTGTCCGACGACGAACGCCGGCGCGCCGCCTACCACGAAGGTGGGCACGCGGTCGTCTCGGCGGCATCGGGCGAGCGCGAGGAGGTGCATCGCGTATCGATCCTGGCGCGCGGGAAGGGCATCGGACTCACGAACCTGCGCAAGGAGACGGACGCACTCCTGCTCACGAGGAGCGAGCTGTTCGTTCAGATCGTTACCGCGATGGGTGGGCTCGCATCGGAGGAACTCGTGTTCGGCGAGCACTCCACCGGGGCGGAGCAGGATCTCGAACGGGCGACCGACATCGCGAGGGACATGGTGGGCCGCTTCGGCATGGGTTCGAAGCGCCGCCGGCTCCTCGCTCGAGACGTCGACGAGTACATCCAGGGCGAGGTCGCTCTGTCAGAGATCTCGTCCACGACGCACGAGGAGATGGAGGCCGAGGTCGACAAGCTGATCCACGACGCGGAGAAGGAGGCCTCGCACATACTCCAGCGCCACCGAGGGACGCTCGATCAGCTCGCGAAGCGTCTCATCACCGAGGAGACCCTGGAGGGAGCGGAGCTCGACAAGGTCCTGGCCCCGGCCCGGCCCGACATCGGCCGGCCGCTCGATACCAGTGGCCCCGGGGGCCGCGCCGGCAACGGCCGCCCGCTGATCGAGACCGAGGTCCCGGCCCCCGCGGACGACGCCGAAAGGTAGGCGAGGCGCACATACGGTCGTAGACCCGATAAAGGGGTATTTCCTCCCTATCGCCCGTTCTGCGAGGATGCGACGGGGGATATCCGGCCCGTGGGCGCACCGCCCACAGGAGCGGCCGTCCCCCCGGCGAATCTAGAGGGTGTGAGCAGCTACTACTGCCGTCGTTGTGTCACGAACGGGAGGGGATCTGGTGAGGAGTAGAGGGCGGCGCCTCGTGTCGCTCGTCGTCGCGCTCCTCGTCGGCGCGGTGTACTTCACGCCCCTCGTTGCCGCCGCGCGAGCCGGGTGCGGCAACGTCAGAACGTCCGGACCCTGGACGACGATCCGTCCCCCCAAGGCTCGTGCCGGGGAGCAACGGGTGGTCGATCACGCGATCGATCCCACGACCGTGGACACGATCTACGCGACGAACGGAAGCGTCATCGCGGTCTCGACCAACGGAGGCTGCGATTGGAGGCAGCCCTACCCGTCGGGTCCCGCCGGAGCGCTCCCCACCACGATCAAGGGCATCGATTCTCCCAGCATCGGCGTTGCCGTGGCCATGGGGCAGCGTGGTCCCGACGTCGCCGGGGCTCCATCGATCGCTCTTACGGAGAACGAGGGTGAGACCTGGGAAGAGGGCGGTATCGGGTTGCCCCCTGTCGGGACCGTCGAGTTCCTCGAGTCGCCGGGCGACGCGCAGCGCGCGTTGTTCCTCGGGATCGATGAGGGGGCCGGGGCCGCGGACCTCCTCTACTTCAGCAACGACAACGGCCGCACCTGGTCGCTGAGGAGCGACCTCAGCAACCTCAAGCCGTCGATGCAGATCTACGGGTTGGCGGCAGATCCCCTCGACCCCCAGGTCGTGTGGGCTTACGGTCCCGGCGGGCTGTGGGAGTCCAAGAACGAAGGCCGTTCCTTCGACGCGGTGAACGAGTTGGCCGGCGAGAACGTCGTCGCGGCCGACGTCATCCACGAGATGGGGGAGCCGGCGCGAGTCATGGCGCTGCTCGGCGGGAAGACGCAGGTCATGGTCTCGAGCAACGGCGGGCGGAACTTCAACGTCGTCGCCGCCCCACCCGGCGCAGACTCGGTCGATCACGGTTCCGCCGACTGGGATTTCGCGATCACGGCGAGTGGAGAGACGTACCGGTACGACCCGTCGACGGCCGGGTGGCTGGACCTCGCCGCTCCGAGCGACGGCACGGTCGACATGACCGGCGTGAGAGGCGCCACCCCCCTGGGACTGTCCGTGCACACCGCAGGGACGATCGACATCTACCGAGATCCCTTGGCCGGCTCATCGGACCCTGAACGTGTGGGCGGGAACAACTACTCCCTCAACGAGACCGCCGAGTTCGCCACCAGGGATGCCACCTTCGGTCCGCCCGGCAAACGGATCGTGCTGAAGGCCGGCGAGGAGAAGACGATCCCGTACACGCTCACCATCCCGCCACGTCGCGTCCCCCTCGACGTCTACTTCCTCGTCGACACCTCGTCGAGCATGAAGAACACGATCGACAGCCTCGCGGCGCGTCTCGCCGACATCACGAACGCGCTCGTCGCGCGGAAGATCGACGTGCAGTTCGGCCTGGCGGTCTACCGCTCGTATCCGAACACGTCCTTCCCTCCGCGCCCCGAATGTCCCTCGGATCAGCAGAACACGCCCGGGGTCCCCTGCGAGAAGAACTACGTGTACGAGCCGGTGGTGCAGATAACGAGGGACACCGCACCCCTCGAGGCCGGTTTCGAGAACCTCATCGCCGATGCGGGGGGCAGTTACGACGCGCACCTGGAGGCCCTCAAGGCGACGGTGTCCGGTGAACCGGTCGATCTTCCGCCGCGCGGCGTCGAGAACCGGTACGACGTCGGGCCCGGCGAACAGGCCAAGTT
>JBOGXG010000037.1:0-3173 GCA_050694195.1 Actinomycetota bacterium
CCATTGCGTGGCCCGATCTTGAGGATGCGCGTGTAGCCGCCGTTCCGATCCGCGAAGCGGGGCGCGATCTCGGCGAACAGTTTGTGCACGACATCGCGGTCCTCGATCACCGAGAGCACCTGACGTCTGTTGTGCACGTCGCCCTTCTTCGCCTTCGTGATGAGTCGCTCGGCGAACGGCCGCAGCATCTTGGCCTTGCTCTCGGTCGTGCGGATCCGCTCGTGCTCGAACAACGAGATCGCCATGTTCGAAAGCATGAGCCTCTGATGCGCCGGACCTGCCCCGAGACGCGGACCCTTCTTTGGCTGCGGCATCACGCGACCTCCTTGGTGGCGTTGGCGAGGCCCTGGCGAGCGAAAAGCAAGCGAGACAAGGCCGCAGGGAGCCGGTGCACCGGTGGTGCATCGGCAACCGAGAACGCAGTATCGCGCAGCTTTGCAGCCGTCCAGGGTCCGCAGGACGCTGCCAAGGGGGGCGCCACCTCCTAGAACTCTTTCTTGCGAAGGCCGAGGCTCATGTCCTCGAGCTTCGCCTTGACCTCGTCTATCGACTTCTGACCGAAGTTGCGGATCTCCAGGAGATCTTCCTCCGACTTCTGCACGAGATCGCCGACGGTTGCAACCCCCTCACGCTTGAGACAGTTGTAGGAGCGCACCGTCAGGTCCATGTCCTCGATCGGCGTCGCCATCACGCCCGAGCTCTCGTCCTCACCCGGCTCCGGTCCCAGGACGAGACCGCCGGCCCCCTCACCCAGACCCGAGAACAGTTGGAACAGCTCGACGAGCGTCGATCCCGCCGAAGAAAGCGCCTCCGTGGGGGCGAGAGCGCCGTTCGTCTCCACGTCCAGGATCAGTCGATCGTAGTTCGTCATCTGCTCGACGCGGGTGGGCTCGACCTCGTAGGTAACGCGCTTCACCGGCGAGAACAGTGCGTCGATCGGGATCGTTCCGATCGCTTCCTTGGGGGCGGCCGCCGCGGCGACGTAGCCCCGGCCCTGCTCGACACGAAGCTCCATCGATAGCGTGGCCTTCTTGTTGAGCGTGGCGATGTGATGATCGGGATTGAGCACCTCGATCCCGGCAGGCAGTTGCATGTCGCCGGCCTTGACCTCTGAGGGGCCGGTCACCCTGAGGTGAACCATCGACGGCTCCTCGTTCTCGCTGCGGATAACGAGTTCCTTGAGGTTGAGGACGATATCGGTGACGTCCTCCGTCACACCGTCGATCGATCCGAACTCGTGAAGCACGCCGTCTATCTTCACCTGGGTGATAGCCGCTCCCGGGATCGACGAGAGAAGCGTGCGCCGCAGCGAATTACCCAGTGTGTATCCGAAGCCGGGCTCGAGCGGTTCGATCGTGAATTTCCGGCGTACATCCGAGACCTCTTGCTCAGAGATCTGGGGACGCTGGACGATAAGCAGATCCATTGGGCTCCTCTCGCGTTCCAACTGGTGCGGGTTATGCGGTTGTGCGGCTGTGCGTTACTTCGAGTAGTACTCGACGATCAACTGCTCCTGAACCGGAGCATCGATCTGGTCGCGTTCGGGCAATCCCCGCACCTCGACGGCCATCCCTTTGAGATCGGACCCGAGCCAGTCGGGGATCTCGCGGCCGTCCGCGTATGAGGTGTTCTCTACGATGCGTCCCAACGTCTTCGACTTCGGCTTCACCGTGACGACGTCGCCCGGCTTCACCCTGAAGGAGGGGATGTTCACCTTCCGCCCGTTCACCTGGAAATGGCCGTGCGAGACCATCTGACGCGCCATCGGCCGGTTCATGGCAAGGCCCGAGCGATACACGACGTTGTCGAGGCGCGACTCGCAGATCCTCATCAGCTCCTCGCCGGTGATGCCCTTTGAGTTCGCGGCCTCTTCGTAGTAGGAGCGGAACTGCTTCTCGAGGATCCCGTAGAAGCGCTTCGCCTTCTGCTTCTCGCGAAGCTGCAAGAGATACTCGGACTCACGGACGCGTCCCCTGCCATGTTCACCGGGAACCATGCGGCCCTTCTCGATGGGGCATTTCGGTGACTCGCAGCGCGTCCCCTTGAGGAATAGCTTCGTCTTCTCGCGCCGGCACAGCCGGCAAACAGGGCCTGTATACCTAGCCATCGGTTAGACGCGCCTCCTCTTGCGAGGGCGGCATCCGTTGTGCGGTACGGGAGTTACGTCCTTTATGCCGATGATCTCGAGCCCGGATGCCTGGAGCGACCGGATCGCGGTCTCGCGACCGGAGCCGGGGCCCTTCACCTCTACGTCGACGCGGCGCACGCCGTGTTCCTGGGCGCGCCGAGACGCCGCCTCGGCGGCGAGTTGCGCCGCGAAGGGGGTCGACTTGCGCGAGCCCTTGAAGCCGACGTTGCCGGCAGATGCCCACGACACGACGTTCCCCTCGAGATCGCTGATCGCGATGATCGTGTTGTTGAACGTAGATTTGATGTGCGCGACACCATGAACGATGTTCTTCTTCTCGCGACGACGAGTCTTCTTCGCCTTCTTAGGAGCTGCCAAGTATCAGATCCCCTCTACTTCTTTGCCTTCTTCTTACCGGCGACTGTCTTCTTCGGTCCCTTGCGTGTCCGTGCGTTCGTGTGAGTGCGCTGTCCGTGCACCGGCAGCCCGCGGCGATGGCGGAGACCTTGATACGAACCGATCTCGACCTTCCTCTTGATGTGCTGGTTGACCTCTCGGCGGAGGTCACCCTCGACGCGGTAGTTGGCGCCGATCCAATCGCGGATCCGGACGACTTCCTCGTCGGTGAGGTCGCGGACATGGGTGGCGGGGTTCACCTGCGAGCCGACGCACGTCTCGCGGGCCTTCGTGGGCCCGATCCCGTAGATATAGGTGAGCCCGATCTCCAGTCGCTTGTCGCGAGGAAGATCCACACCGGCGATGCGTGCCATGCCTCTCCTATCCCTGTCTCTGCTTGTGGCGCGGGTTCGTGCAGATCACCATCACGCGGCCTCGCCGGCGGATGACCTTGCACTTGTCACAGATCCTCTTAACGCTGGGCCGTACCTTCAACCGTCTCCTACTTGTAGCGGTAGACCACACGGCCTCGTGTGAGGTCGTATGGAGAGAGTTCGACCAGTACGCGATCCCCCGGCAGGATGCGGATGTAGTGCATCCGCATCTTCCCGGAGATGTGAGCGAGGACCCTGTGGCCGTTGTCCAACTC
>JBOGXG010000038.1:0-10421 GCA_050694195.1 Actinomycetota bacterium
ACCTCGCCGTCGCGGACGCCGCTCCACCCCCGCTTCACGACCTCGTGGCTCACCAGGACCACCAGTTTGGGACGCCGGGACGACCCTTTCACCGAGGAGCCCGACAGCATCTTGGCGTAGGCGTCGGCGAGATGCCGCTCGAACGGCTCCTGCTTCCCATCCCTCCTGGCCGCCTTGTAGAGGCGCGCGGCTTCCACCTCGGCCCGGTTGACGATCGGGACCCCGACGTGGGGGGCGAACTTGAGATGGACGTTCACCATCCCCAACTCGTCGCGGTAGCTCCGCCCCGAACGAGCGGCACGTTGCCGGGCCCCGAGGTCGCGGTGCTGCTCTGCCTCGAGCTTGGCCGCCCGAGCCTTTTCACGAAGCACCTGGAAGGACTCGTCCCGGGCGACCGGGATGAGTTCGCCGGCGACGCCGGGAGCGGACTCCTCGGCCTTGGCGATCTCCGTCGCCTGGTCCACTGAGATGTCACCCTGTTGGAGAGCCATGCCCAGCTCTGGGGCGTCGCCGATGATCTTCGCGGTGGCGACCGCTTCTTTGGCCTTGCCGACCGAGGTACCGGTGAGCCGAGCCACCTCCGTGGCGTTGTCCAGTGCAGCAGCCAGCTTGGCCTTGCCGAAGGCCACCATCCTCTCCGCGTGCTCGTACTCCTGGAACCGATCCCTGATCTCGGCCACCGTCATGAGGCCGGGCTCGAGGTCGGCGTTGTGCTTCTCGATGGCCTTTAGGGCATCGCGGAATTCCATGCCCCCATCATGACGAGGGGGTGCGACGAAAATGCGCCCGTTTCGACCCTCTTCGGCTAGAAGGTCATGATTTTCCGGCGCGGCTCCGGCCCATGCGTGGCCACGGTGGACCGGCTCGCTTGAAGGTCCCCAAGAAGCCCCCCCAATGGACGGACCCCGATCCTCCGCAGAGAGATCGGGGCCCAATTGACTGACCTGGTCACCTATCTTTCTAGCCCGTCAGCAGGTCGAGGGACAAGAGGTTTCTTGGAAGATTAAGTAAGAAACGTGCGTATATTTCGTACGGTTTCAGGGGGAGGAACCGGTGTAACGGCGCCCTGCCTAGCGGTCCCGCCCGGGTCCGGTGAGCTGCACGTCCCCCTTCGTGGTCCGCACGAAGACCTGCCAAAGGTAGTAGCCGTAGTAGTGCTTCGTATTCCGGTCCATCTGGCGCGCGTACAGCACGATGGCATCGACGTAGGCCTCGGAGTGGTTGTAAGAGTAGAGGGCGGACCGCATCCGCTGCGGCGCCCCCGATGCTCGCAGGTAGCGAGCCGCCGCCATTATCGAGTCGTGCGGATCCCAGATGCTGCCCTTCCCGTAAGCATCCCAGGTCGCCGGCATGAACTGCATCGGGCCTTTAGCTCCGGCGGAGGAGGGCCCGTTCAGCCGTCCGAACTTCGACTCGACGAGGTTGACGGACGCCAGGATCGGCCAGGGGATGCCGAAGCGGCGGCGCCCCTTCTTGTAGAAGCGGAGGAGTCGCTTGGGCGGAGCCGGCCGGGTCGTCTTCATCTTCACGGGTGGTTTCACCGGCGTCGAGAGGGCGCGTAGTCCTCGACCGGCCTTGACGTTCCTTCTCGTCTCGAGAGCGAGGGGGCCGTCCAATCGTCGAAGCACTCTGTTTCCCAATCGCTTGTGCTTGATCAGACGGCGCATAAGGTTCTGCTCGTCGAGACCGAGGACCAGCAGCTCGCGGTAAGCGGCCCCTCGTTGTCGTCCACCGTCCAACAGCCACGCGTCGATAGCGTCGTCCAGTGCCCGGTCGGCGCGGCGAAGCTTCCTCGCCACCGCGGTGGTGGTGGAGACCTTCTTGCTCGTCCCCTCGTTCGACGCATCGGGAGACGGGGACTCGTCGACCGCCGGCGATGGCGACGGAGTGCTCCCGAGGGCTGCCTCGCCGGCCGTCGGACCCGCGGAGCAGGCTGTAAGAGTCGCGACGAGAAGCGCGGCAACGACGAATCTCGTCATCTGATCACCGCGATGGTCGCGCCCGTCTCGACCGACTTGCCGACCGCGACGTTCAGTTCCTCGACCTTCCCGTCGGCGTGCGCCAGGATCGCGTTCTCCATCTTCATCGCTTCGAGAACGCACACCTGGTCGCCTACCTTCACGGGATCGCCCACCTTCACCATCACCTTGACGATGGTTCCCTGCATCGGGGCGACGAGCTTCTCCCCGCCGCCGCCGGCCAGAGCTCCCATCTTCTTCGGAGGTCTCGGCTTCTTCGGCCGGGTCAAGGTTTCGAGATGCTCTCGCACGCTCACGGACATCCGTTTGCCGTTCACTTCGACGTCGAAGCGACGTTGAGCGACCTCCGGCTCGCCGACCTTCGGGGCGGCCACGCGCTCCTCTTTCAGGGGCGATAGATCCATCTCCTTCTCGACCGTCCCCGTGTGATAGTCGCCGGTGACGAAACGCTTGTCTCGCAACATGAATGCGTCGAACGGGATCGTCGTCTTGATCCCCTCGATGACGTATTCGTCGAGGGCTCGAAGCATCCGGCGACGCGCCTCCTCGCGTGACGCGCCGTAAGTGATCAGTTTCGCGATCATCGGGTCGTACGCCTGGGGGATCGTGGAGTTGCGCTCGGTGCCCGAATCCACCCGGACGCCGGGACCGGCGGGCTCTGTGTACTCTCCGATCCGTCCCGGCGCCGGCATGAAGTTCTTCGCCGGGTTCTCCGCGTTGATGCGGCATTCGATCGCGTGACCCCGCAGTTCGAGGTCCTGTTGACCGTACTCGAGTGGTTCCCCGGCGGCGACGAGTATCTGCGACACCGCCAGGTCCACACCGGTGACGAGTTCGGTCACCGGATGCTCGACCTGGAGGCGCGTCTTCATCTCGAGGAAGTAGAAGCTGCGCCCGTCGGCGTCCAGGAGGAACTCGCAGGTGCCGGCGTTGCGATAGTTCATGTACTTGGCGAGCTTCGCAGCCGCCGCCATGATCTCTTCTCGAACGCCGGGATCGAGCCGAGGCGAGGGAGACTCTTCGATCAGCTTCTGGTGTCGGCGCTGGAGCGAGCAGTCACGCTCGGGGAAGGACAGCACGTTCCCCGACGCATCCCCTAGGACCTGTATCTCTATGTGCCGCGGTCGCTGCAGGTAGCGCTCGATGAAAACCTCGGGGTTGGAGAAGTAGGCCTCGGCCTCGCGGGCGGCCCCGGCGAGCGCCTCCTCGATCTCGTCGGCGCTATTCACGACACGGAAACCCTTGCCGCCCCCTCCCGCCGATGCCTTGATCGCGATCGGGAGCCCGTTGTCCTCGACGAAACGGACGACCTCGGCAACCTCGGATACGGGATCGGGTGTCCCCGGGACCGTTGGCACTCCCGCCTCCACCGCGACCCGCCTCGCCGCGGTCTTGTCGCCCATCCCCTCGATCGCTTCGGGCGAGGGACCGACCCAGACCAGGTCGGCGTCCATCACCGCGCGCGCGAAACCGGCGTTCTCGGCGAGGAACCCGTAGCCGGGATGGACGGCGTCCGCTCCCGAGCGTTTGGCGACCTCCAGGATCGCCGGGATCGAGAGGTAGGACTGCGCCGCCGGGCCCGGTCCCACCCGGTACGCCTCGTCGGCCAGACGGGTGTGCACGGAGTCGATGTCGAGGTCGGAATACACCGCGACCGACGCGATCTCGAGGTCCCGGCAGGCCCGGATCAGACGCACCGCGATCTCGCCCCGGTTGGCTATCAGAAGTTTCTTGAACATGGCTTCGTATCCTACGTGGACGATGTCCGCCAACCTGAAGCGTGAGCTGGAGCCGCTGTTGTGCGGACGGATGGGTCATCCGTTGCGACACCTCGACTCCGTCGGATCCACCAATGTCGAAGCACTCGCGTGGGCGGCGAGCGGCGCGCCGGAAGGCGCCGTCGTGGTAGCCGACGAGCAACTCGCCGGTCGAGGGCGCTGGGGACGGACCTGGCTCTCGGGGCGAGACGCGTCGCTCACCTTCTCTCTGGTGCTGAGACCGAGCCTTGGGGGGGCCGGCCTGGGATTGCTCCCGCTGACGCTCGGTGTCGCCACCGCCGACGCGATCGAGGAGTTGACCGCTCTGCCCGTATCACTCAAATGGCCGAACGATGTCACTTACGACGGGCGGAAACTCGCGGGGATCCTCGTCGAGACACGCCTGGAGGGCGCGAGCGTCACGAGCGCGATCGCCGGCATCGGGGTCAACCTCGGCTGGCGGCCCGACGATGTCCCGGCAGCGATCGCCGACAGCGCTACTAGTCTCGCGATCGAACTCGGAGGGGACGCGCCGTCGCGAGCCTCGCTCCTCGCCGCGATCCTGTCGTGGTTCGAGCCGCTGTATGACTCGATCGTGTCGGGGTCCGGCGCGGAAGAGATCGTGCGGCGGGCGTCCGCGCGTTCCGAGCTCCTCGGCGACGACATCCTCATCCGTTTTCCGGATGGACGCGAATCCCGCGCCCGCGCCCTGCAACTTCTCCCGAGTGGCGCCTTGGAGGTCGACGTCGAGGGACGGCGCGTGGCTCTCGATGCGGGGGAGATCGAGCGGATCAGGCGCACGTGACGGCGCCGAACGAGCGGCCGAGCAAGGAGGACCTCGCCGCTGCCTACGGCAAAGAGATAGACGACGTTATCGCCCGGGGCCTGGACGTTCTATTCGTGGGGATCAACCCGGGTCTCTATTCCGGCGCCACCGGACATCATTTCGCACGTCCCGGCAACAGGTTCTGGCCCGCGTTGCATCTGGCCGGCTTCACCGAGCGACAGTTGCGTCCTTCCGAGAAGAGCGAACTTCTCAGCCGCGGTCTGGGCGTCACCAACCTCGTGGCGCGGTCGACCGCGACCGCCTCTGAGTTGCAAGCCGAGGAGTTGGTGCGCGGGGCCCGCAGGCTACGGGCGAAGATCGGCCGCTATCGGCCTCGATGGGCGGCGTTCCTCGGCATCAGCACCTACAGGGTGGCCTTCGCGACGAAGACCGCGGTGGTGGGGCGGCAGGAGAGGACGATCGGCGCGACCGGGGTCTGGGTGCTCCCCAATCCGAGCGGCCTTAACGCGCACTACCAACTACCCGACCTCGTCAAGGTATTCACCGACCTACGCGGTGCCGTCGAGCGATCACGCTGACGCGTTACCCTGTAGTTGTTCGAAGGTGTGCCGGGAAGTCTGGTCGGCGTTGTCAATCACGTGATGATCGGAGGTCCCGTGCCGCAGAACCCGCCCCGTGATCCGACCTGGATGGGAAGTCAGAGACCGATGGCGCGCCTCGTCGCGCGCCCCTTGCGGCAGTTCCTTGAAACCGAGGTGGCGGGTGGTGCGTTCCTTCTCGTCGCCACGTTGGCCGCTCTGATCCTGGCGAACTCGCCGCTCAAGGACTCCTACTTCGATCTTCTCCACACGGTGATCACGATCGAGGTGGGGAGCTTCCGCATCTCCGAGGACATCCTCCATTGGATCAACGACGGCCTGATGGTGATCTTCTTCTTCGTGGTCGGTCTCGAGATAAAGCGCGAGTTGGTCCGAGGAGAGTTGAGCGACCGGCGGAAGGCGGCCCTCCCGGTCGCCGCAGCTCTCGGCGGGATGATCGTGCCGGCTTTGATCTATGTCGCGTTCAACGCGGGTTCGAACGCGTCGCATGGCTGGGGCATACCGATGGCGACCGACATCGCCTTCGCGCTGGGCGTGTTGGCTCTGGTCGCACCACGCGCGCCGTCGAGCCTCAAGGTCTTCCTGCTCAGTTTGGCCATCGCCGACGATATCGGTGCGATCGTTGTGATCGCGATCTTTTACACCGGTCAGATCGACGTCGAATGGTTGATGGCCGCCGTAATCCTCTTCGCGGCCGTCGCCTTCCTCAGAACCGTCCGCGTCTGGTGGGTCCCGCTGTACGTCGTCTTCGGCATCGCGATCTGGGTCGCATTGCTGAAGTCGGGTGTGCACGCCACGATCGCCGGAGTTGCTCTCGGACTACTGACGCCGGTGCAGCCGCTGGCACCGGAGCAATGGCTTCGGATCCCCGTACTGCAACGGGAAGACGAAGAGGAGGGGGAGGTGGCCGCGGAGGATGCGCTCAAGACGAGACGAAGGGTTCACTTCGCCTCGTCCGTCGCGGAGCGTCTCGTTTACATCCTTCACCCATGGTCGAGCTTCCTCATCGTCCCGATCTTCGCTTTCGCGAACGCCGGCATCGAGCTCTCGGGCGACATCCTCTCGGAGGCTGTCACGTCGCGCGTAACGATAGGCGTCCTGGTGGGCCTCGTCGTCGGAAAGATCGTGGGCGTCGTTCTGTTCACGCGCCTCGCCTTGGCCACCGGTTGGGGCGCGCTCCCCGGCGACATGAGGATCGACCACGTGACCGGTGTGGCGGCTTTGGCCGGGATCGGGTTCACCGTATCCATCTTCATCTCGTCCCTCGCGTTCACCGAGGCAACGTTCGTGGAGGAGGCGAAGATCGGCATCCTGGCGGCGTCCGTGATCGCGTCCATCGCCGGTGCCGTTCTCCTGCACCGGGCGCGACCGGGAGAGGCCGTCGCGCCGGAGCAGACCTCGGCCCCCACGGAGGGCGACCGGTAGGATTCCCATCTATGACGGAACAAGAGGGAGACCGCCGCAACGCCGATCTGGCCGGTCTCGCGGATCGGGTGAGGCAGGGGAATCCCAAGTATCACGAGAAGCTCGCCCAGCAGGGAAAGCTGTTCGTCCGGGACCGGCTGGCGCTGCTCCTCGATTCGGCAGACGACTTCGTGGAGGACGGTCTCCTCGTGAACGCGCTGGCCGGGGACCTGCCGGCCGACGGGGTCGTGACCGGCGTCGGTCGCATCGACGGACGTCCCGTCGCGATCATGGCGAACGATCCGACCGTCAAAGCCGGTTCGTGGGGCGCGAGGACCGTCGAGAAGATCATCCGCATCATCGAACTCGCACGGAAGCACGAGCACCCGATCGTCTACCTCGTCGATTCCGCCGGGGCGCGTATCACCGACCAGGTGGACCTGTTCCCGGGACGGCGCGGCGCGGGGAAGATCTTTTACAACCAGGTGCAGGCCTCGGGGAAAGTCCCCCAGGTGTGCTGTCTGTTCGGTCCCTCGGCCGCCGGCGGCGCGTACATACCGGCCTTCTGTGACGTCGTCTTCATGGTCGATGGGAACGCGTCCATGTACCTGGGCTCCCCGAGGATGGCCGAGGAGGTGATCGGGGAGAAGGTCACGCTGGAGGAGATGGGAGGCGCACGCATGCATGTCGAGGTCTCTGGGTGCGGCGACCTGCGTGTCGAGGACGACAAGGCCGCGATCGAGGCCGCCCGCGGTTATCTCTCCTATCTCCCACAGAGCTGGCGTGAGGAGCCGGCGCGCGTGGAGGGACGCGGCGCCGCCTACACCGGCTCTCTTGCGACGATCGTGCCTCAGGACGAAAGCCAGGCATTCGATATGTACGCCTTCATCGCCGGGCTGATCGACGAGGCATCGTTCTTCGAGATAAAGCCCGACTTCGCACGGGAGTTGATCACCGGTTTCGCTCGGATGGATGGGCGAGCGGTGGGGATCGTCGCCAATCAGCCTGCGCAGAAGGGCGGGGTGCTGTTCGTCGATTCGGCCGATAAGGCGGCCAGGTTCATCTGGTTGTGCGACGCGTTCAACGTCTCCCTGGTGTTCCTGTCCGACGTGCCCGGATTCATGATCGGCACCGCGGTCGAACGGCAGGGGATCATCCGGCATGGGGCGAAGATGATCACCGCCGTTTCGGAGGCAACCGTGCCGAAGTTCTGCATCGTGGTGCGCAAGGCCTACGGCGCGGGCCTTTACGCGATGGCCGGGCCAGGTTTCGAACCCGACGCCACGATCGCACTTCCCACGGCGAGGATCGCCGTGATGGGTCCGGAGCCCGCCATCAACGCTGTCTTCTTCAACAGGATCCAAGCGATCGAGGATCCGGATGAGAGGGCCGCGTTCGTAGCGGCGAAGCGCTCCGAGTACGAGACCGACATCGACATCTCTCACCTCGCCTCCGAGAACATCGTCGACGCGGTCGTTCAGCCGGACGATCTGCGGGACGAATTGATCCGTCGGCTGGATGCCGCCGGCAAGAAGGACCGGCACTTCTCCACGCGCCGCCACGGAGTACCCCCGGTTTGAGCTTCGAGTTCGTTTCCGTCACCACGGAAGATCACATCTCGATCGTGCGCCTCGAAAGGCCGGAGTCGATGAACGCGATCTCCGGGGCGATGGCCGAGGAGCTGACCGCGGTGTTCGATCGCGTCGCGGCGGACACCAACACGTGGGTGATGGTGTTGGCCGCCGCCGGGGACAAGGCGTTCTGCGTCGGAGCGGATCTGAAAGAGCGCGCCGGCTTCTCGCTGAACGACTTCTACAACAACCGCAAGCAGATACGTGGTCTGTTCCGTTCGCTGCGCGCCGTCCCGCAGGCGACGATCGCGTCCGTCTTCGGCTTCGCACTGGGCGGGGGCTTCGAGCTGGCGCTCTCGTGCGACCTCATCATCGCCGCGCAGGGCACCAAACTCGGATTGCCCGAGGCGCGTGTCGGCCTGCTCCCGGCCGGTGGGGGAACGCAACTGCTCACCCGCAAGGTCGGCGTGGCGCGTGCCAAGGAGTTGATCTTTCGCGGCCGACGCATCGATGTCTCCGAGGCACAGCAGGTGGGTCTGGTGGCCGAGATCGCGGAGCCGGCAGAACTCGAGCCCCGGACGATGGAGGTCGCCCGCGACGTCGCGAAGTCCTCCCCGGTTGCCGTGCGCGCCGCGAAGAGGTCGATCGACTCCGCCCTCGGCGTCCCGATAGATGCCGGTATCGAGGTCGAGGACGCCGCGTGGAAAGAGGTCATCGTGAGCGACGACCGCGTCGAGGGGATCACCGCGTTCAACGAGAAACGAGACCCCCGGTGGTCGAACAAGTGAGCATCCCCTCGTCCGTCCGGATCCGCGAGGTCGGGCCCCGCGACGGGATCCAGAGCGAAAGGGCGCAGGTCGCGACGGCCGACAAGATCAGGCTCCTCGACGCGCTGAGCGAGACCGGGCTCCGTTACATCGAGGCGGTCTCGTTCGTCTCTCCTAAAGCGATCCCGCAGATGGCCGACGCCCGCGAGGTGTGGGCAGGCATGAAGCGGAACCGCGATGTCTTCTACTCGGCGCTCGTGCCGAACCGCAGGGGGGCCGAGATCGCCGCCGAGGTCGGTGTCGACGGGATGCAGGTTTTCATCGCCGCGAGCGAGTCCTACAACCTCAAGAACGTTCGCCGCAGTGTGAAGGACTCGATCCAGAACGTGGCCGATGTCGTGGCGGTCGGGCGGGACGCCGGCATCCCCGTGGAGGGAACCCTTTCCACGGCGTTCGGCTGTCCCTATGAAGGGGATGTTCCGCCATCGCGGGTCGTCGAGGTCGGCGGTTGGATGATCGACGAGGGCATCGGATCGATCTCGTTCGGCGACACGACCGGTATGGCCACGCCCCGGCGCGTTCGCGACGTGATCGACGCGGTCCGCGACGGATTCCCGAACCTCGAGCTCAACATGCACTTCCACGACACCCGCGGGACCGGTCTCGCCAACGTCGTGACGGCACTGGAGATGGGCATCGACTACTTCGACTCGTCGGTCGGCGGCATGGGGGGCAGTCCGTACGCCGAGGGAGCGACCGGCAACATCACGACCGAAGACCTGGTGCACATGCTCGGCGACATGGACATCGAGACCGGGATCGACCTCGAGAGGTTGATAGAGGCGGCGCGCATCGCACAGAGCTTCATCAAGGGAGAGCTCCCGAGCAAGATGCTGAAGGCAGGTCCCCGCTGGAGCGTGGCCGGCCCGGTCACGGCACCCGGCCCCTGATCGCGCGCCGGTATCTATCTGGAACCTCCGAGAGCCGGATGCGATCCGGGACCGGCCGGATCCTCGCGGACTCCGGCACACATGAACCCCAAGGCAGCGTCGGCTAGCCTGACCTCCGTGTTCTCCAAGGTCTTGATCGCCAATCGCGGCGAGATCGCGGTTCGGATCGCCCGTACCTGCCGGGAGCGGGGCGTGGCGTCCGTCGCCGTCTTCTCGGACGTCGACGCCCGCGCGGCGCACGTCCGCGCCGCCGACGAGGGCGTGCACCTTCCCGGCGTGGCGCCCTCGGAGACGTACCTCGATATGGAGGCGGTCATCTCGGCGGCGCGTACGACCGGCGCCGAGGCGATCCATCCGGGCTACGGGTTCCTCGCCGAGAACGCCGATTTCGCGGATGCGGTGATCGCCTCCGGTCTCGCCTGGATCGGGCCGCCGCCGGAGGCCACCAGAGCCATCGGGGACAAGATCCGCGCCCGCCGCATCGCGATCGAGGCCGGCGTTCCTCTGGTGCCGGGGGTTACGGAGTCGATCGAAGACATCTCCGTGATCGAGACGTTTGCCGCCGAGCACGGCTACCCGGTGGCGATAAAGGCGTCCGGCGGCGGCG
>JBOGXG010000039.1:0-3205 GCA_050694195.1 Actinomycetota bacterium
GGCAAGAGGTGGGTGGTCGAGTACGCGGGGCCGGTACTCGACGAGTTGGATGCGGCCGTCGAAGGTTCGTCTATCGATCATGTCGAGCGCGACGTCGGGGTAGCCGTCGTAGATGCGTTCTGCTCCCGTGGCGCCGGTGATCACCGGGAACATCACGACGCGGAAGCGATCGACCAATCCGGCTCGCAGCAGCGACCGGCACAGGCTGATGCTGCCGAGCGTGCTCATGAGGCCCGAGCCGTCCCTTTTCATTTCCCGGACGACTTCGACCGCGTCGCCGCGCACGAGCGTGGCGTTGGCCCACGTGAGCGGCTCCTCGAGGGAGGCGGAGAACACCATCTTCGTCGCTCGCGTGAGTCCGCCGACGGACTCCTCCTCGTCGTCGGTGAACTCGTCTGTTCCCCCTGGAGTCTCTCCGGCGGCGAAGCCCGACATCAGTCGGTAGGTCTTCGCTCCCATCAGGTACGTGACATCTGGTTGCTCGTCGAGCCAGGCGAGGTACTCGGGCCCCTGGAGACCCCACCAGCCGGGCCAGCCCTCCGCCGATGCGTAGCCGTCGAGGGAGGTGATGAAGTCGACGAGAAGCTCTCGCATGGTCGTGTGTCCTTGTCCTTGGATGTCAGGCGGCCGCTCCCGACTTCGTATCACGGCCACACAAGGTTGGACGATCGAGGTTCGCGCGGCGTGGTCCGGGCGCGCCGATAGGGCCCGGGAGTCCCGAGCCTCCTATCGGTCGTGCTGGGGACTAGCGGGAGCCGCCCTTGCGGCCGATCCGCTGGTAGAACTCGGAGCCGTAACGCTCTTTGGTGGTCTCGCCACCCTTCTTACCGCCGATTTTGCCGATGCGTCCGAAGTGCTCGTCTCCGTATCTGGCTTTCGTCGTGCGGCCGCCCTTGGCGCCGGCCTCCGCCCGGGTCATCTTGCGAGTCTCTTCCACGCTCTCACCTCCGGCCTCAACTGGGGGGACTTGCTTGCTCTTTTGTACCCCGGGGACCGCCTAGGAAACCGACCAAACCGGTTCTTTTGGGAACAAGGACCGGAGGGTCGGCCGGGATACTCAACCGGGCCCCCTCTCGTGCCGATGACTCCGGCGTAGTGGCTATCGCACGGGATTACCTCAGCTACCTCGTAGAGAGGAAGGGCTCCGACCTTCACGTGAAGGCGGGGGCTGCCCCCTACGTCCGCATAGGCGGCCGTCTCGCGAAGAGCGATTTCGCGCCCTTGTCGGAAGACGACACCGAGCGCACGGCGATGGACCTGATGGACGGCGACCAGGCCCGCCGATTCAAGGAGAGGGGCGAGGTGGACTTCGCCTACATGCTGGACGACCTCGGCCGTTTCCGGGTGAACATCTTCCGCCAGAGAGGTGCGGTCGGCATCGCGGCCCGTCGGGTCCTTCCCGGCAGTCCCTCGTTCGAGACCCTCGGCCTGCCGCCGGTCGTCAAGACGCTTGCGGAGGAGGAGCGCGGTCTGATCCTCGTCACCGGCCCCACCTCGTCCGGTAAGACGACCACAACGGGGGCGGTCATCAACCACATCAACCACACGCGTTCGTGTCACATCCTCACGATCGAGGACCCCATCGAGATCCTCCATCACGACCGGAACGCGATCGTGAACCAGAGAGAGATCGGGCTCGACACGCAGGACTTCGCGACCGCTCTGCGCGCCGCGATGCGACAGGACCCGGACGTCATCTTCGTTGGAGAGATCCGCGACTTCGAGACGGTCACCGCCGCGCTCCAGGCAGCCGAGACCGGCCACCTCGTCATCTCGACCCTCCACACCACCGACGTATCGGAGACGGTGAACAGGATCATCGACTTCTATCCGCCATCGCACCAGAAGCAGGCGCGCGTTTCGCTCGGCGCATCGCTCAAGGGGATCGTGTCGCAGCGACTCCTCCCTCGCAGGGATGGGCGTGGCCTGATCCCCGCGGTCGAGGTACTCGTCGCCAACGGCCGTATCCACGATCTGATCCTCAATCCCGACCAGACGCACATGATCCGGGACATCGTGGCCGAGTCGAGCTTCTACGGGATGCAGACGTTCGATCAGGCCCTGCTCACCCTCTACCGCGCGGGGATGGTCTCGCTCGAGGAGGCGGAACGGACGGCCACCAGCTCTCACGACTTCAAGATCGCCCTCCGCCAAGAAGGCCTTCAGCCCGTCTCTTAACCCGATCTTCCGGTCGAGATCGCCGGCGTAACCCGCGCCGTTCCCGCACCGGAAACAAGGTGCGGTGGGGCTAGGGTCTCCGTATGTCGCTCGCGGAGTTACTCAAGGACGGATCGCCCGTCATGGATCTCGCCCGCCGGTTCGTCGACGCGGGACAGGAGATCTATCTGGTGGGCGGTCCCGTCAGGGACGCGTTCCTCCGCCGGCCCCATTGGGACCTCGACTTCGCAACTTCCGCTACGCCCGCGCAAACGCTCGAGATCGTGAAGCCGATCGCGGAGTCTGTATGGGAGCAGGGGGCCGAGTTCGGGACGGTGGGGGCGAAGATCGGCGGCGTACACCACGAGATAACCACTTTCCGGACGGAGAAGTATCAGCCGTCGTCCCGCCACCCCGAGGTGACGTTCGCCGCCGACATCGAGACCGATCTTTCACGGCGCGACTTCACGGTCAACGCGATGGCCGTGCGCTTGCCGGACAAGACGTCTGTGGATCCCTTCGACGGGCGGGCCGACATCGACGCCCGGCTGCTGAAGACTCCCGCGGACCCGAAGGATTCGTTCTCCGACGACCCGTTGCGTATGTTGCGCGCGTTCCGGTTCGCTTCGCAGCTCGATTTCAAGATCGACAGGTCGGCTCTCGACGCGATAGAGGTGCTGCGCGACGAACTGCGGACCATCTCGGCGGAGCGGATACGTGACGAGCTGTCGAAGCTGCTGCTCGGCGAGGCTCCCGGGCGCGCTTTGAAACTGGCCGACGCGACCGGGCTCGTGGAGATCTTCCTTCCAGAGCTCGGGGCTCTGAAGTTGCAACAGGATCCGGTGCAACGTCATAAGGACGTCTTCCATCACACGCTCGCCGTCGTCGACCGGACCGAACCGGATCTCGTGTTGCGTCTCTCGGCTCTACTTCACGACATAGGCAAGCCCAGCACGCGCAAGATCGACGAGACCGGAGTCTCGTTCCATCAACACGACATCGTCGGAGCGAGGATGGCAGCCGCGCGACTCAAGGCACTCCGCTACTC